>CAZKUH010000626.1:0-1501 GCA_964555895.1 uncultured Enterobacterales bacterium | reverse complement strand
TCCAAGAATCTTGCGGGCCAAGTTAAAGATACCTTCACGCTGACACCTAAAGCACTCCTTAACAGTGGCGGGGCAAGCTTTCAGGATGCCTGTTAAAGGTCTGGATGGTTGGTGAGAAAAGGCCAAGAAGACAAATGGAAATGGTCGGCTTGACGCGATATTGCTTTTCTATGAAAAGAATGCTCAGCAAGTGCTTTCTGATGGAAATTATTTATACCCATCCTGCTAACAAGCTATATAAAATACTGAGCCAGAGTGCGAGTAGTACAAAGGCACTGAGGGCAAAAATTCTGAAACGATTTTTGACTTTGTTACCTTTTAGATGGATGACGGAATGTAATAATCTTAAAAGTAAATAACTCCACACCAAAATCACATTAACCATATTTATCAGTTGTAATGAAATTGCGACCAGGATGGCGAAATAATAAAGTATCGGTAGTTCCAGTAAATTATTATAATGGCGATTCCAGAGGATAAGGTTTTCCGGAACGTCATAACCTTGATAAGTTCTGAAATACTTAACATCTATTTTTCCGCTACTTGCAGCTCGTTGGCGTGCACCTGCCATTTTGAAAAGGATAAAAATAGTATGAATGGCGAGTAAAACTCCGGGTAAAATAATGAAACGAATATCCATGTTGTGCTCCGGTTATTATCTATAGTTGTTAAAATTTATTAGAGTGGAGACAGGTTACTTTTCAATCTGAATACGACATTCAAACTTTCAGTTATTGTAATAGTCTCAGGAACAAACATCACGACTTTACCATAATTTTGTCTTAATCTCAGGTAATCAGTTGATTGAGTTGAGCTGGCACCAAAGGTGGCAAAAAAATCTGCAAAATTGGAAGCTTGCGAAATGGCGTAGACCGAATGAATTTTAGTTCCCAAGCTTGATGCCATTTGTATGGCTCTTTTTTTTGCATTGACACCCGCTTCAGAGATGAGTGCAGACTCGATTGAAAGGCGATTTGTGCTGTCAAATAGGGTCGAAAAATTTGTAATATTATTAACAGAAACCAGTGCATTCATTAATTTTGCATATTTAGAAATATCATCGAGGCTAAGAGTCACACTGCGGGAGATCTGGTAACCAAGAATGGCTAAATTGTTATAATTTTTGTCTCTCGCTCGCTTGGTATCTTTTTCAATATCGCCTGCTTCCAGGCTTTTAATGTTGATATGATATTTTTTCAGGATACCGAGAATTTCTGCAATGGCTTTATTCGCTTGACTGTTGGCTCGTGCAGAGTCTTTATCAAAGGATATTATTTTCATGTGGATGGTCGCAAGATCAGGTTTGACTGTCTTTTTTGCCTCACCCAAACTGACAACAAAGGGGAAGTTGGGTAAATTTGCCGCGTGCAGATTTAAACCCAATACCAAAAAGAATAAGATTAATAGCATTTTCCTCATCACAATCTCCTTTCATGTGTGTTGGTTAATTTATCGATCACTGATGTTCCAGGGTTTGAATCCATTAATGTGGCAATTTTAA
>CAZKUH010000625.1:0-1507 GCA_964555895.1 uncultured Enterobacterales bacterium | reverse complement strand
AAAGAATTATCAGTCTGTTGTTTTATATCTACTTTTATACTATTACTGGAAGACTGTGGAGTTACCACAGAAAGTCGGGGGAGGTTATTATGCAAAAGTTGGTTAATCAACATGATTGTTCGCAACCCTGCAACACCATCAGCATTGAGTCCATGATTTTGCTGGAATTTCTGTAGCTGCTTCCCCAACGCCTCATCAAAACGTATGGTTGTCGGAATAATACTGTCTTTGGCAAGATTAGGTTGGGTGATATGTAATAACTGCTGTTCCAACCATTGCACCATTAACCCACTATCACCCAGTTTTAAGGGGCTAATATAACCCGCTGGCGGCAACCAGATAAAACTAAATTCTCCACTCCAAATACTTTCAAGTTGAGATTTTGAGAACGTTTTCAGCTGCCCGTTTGCTAACCGGGTATTCACCAGTTGAGCATCTGAGGCACTGGCCTTATTAATCAGGATAAAATTACGTTCTCCAGCGACCATAACCGCAAGCATCGCCGGTCGATCGAAAGCCAGAACCTGCCCCCAATTACCCTGCTCTAATTCACACCTGAAATGTTGCTGTGCCAAATCCGCACAACCTTCAACACTTTCCACTCCCCACAACCCAGACAATTGATTTAATGCCTGTTGATATGGCATGGCGAAAGTTGCGATTTCCGTTAAAAAATCAGTGTTAACCTGCCATTGTTCAGTCGTTGTTTCAAGCTTATTTTTCAGTGCTTTACTTTTTTCATTTGTGCTGGATTTTTGCTTGTTCGTGGCAACAGAATCTATGATATTTTTTGGCGGTTCATTGTCCACTAAATAACTAAATACCATTCCCAAGCCGACGCCAGCCAGTAGCAGAAATAGCCACAAAACTATCTTTGTTACTGATACATGCTTAGTTGCAACCCGCTCTTTTGAAACTGCGGCCGGTGGATATTTTCCACGCCATTTATCTCCTAATACTTCCCGCGCTGCCTGTTTAATAAGCTGGCTATCTACAACTTTACTCCCGCGAGAATAAGCGCCTAATAATGAGCGGTCGCAAATAGTATTAATAATCCGAGGAATACCTTGACTTAATTTATGAATCACTGCAATAGATTGCAGTGAAAAAATCATTTTTTCACTGCCCGCCACCGCCAGCCGATAGTTGATATAACCTGCGGTTTCTTCCAGCGCCAATGGCTCAAGATGATAGCGCGCTGTGATCCGCTGAGAAAGTTGACGTAATTCGTTCTGTTGCAACATTTGTTTAAGCTCAGGCTGACCTATCAATATAATTTGCAGTAACTTTTTTTCGTTGGTTTCTAGGTTCGTTAATAGCCGTATTTGTTCCAGCACTTCTGCCGCCAGGTTTTGCGCTTCATCAATCAATAAAACTGTATGCCGTCCTTCACTATGTGCTTTTAATAAATAAATATTCAACACATCATTGAGTCTTTTCATCGACGGTGTTTTAGTCTCTGCAACGGCTTCATATTCCAAACCCAAGTCATCACAAAGGGTCTGCA
>CAZKUH010000624.1:0-1508 GCA_964555895.1 uncultured Enterobacterales bacterium | reverse complement strand
AATCAGCATCATCCAGGCTTTTAAAGCCTCCCACGGCTTCAAACAATGGCTTACTTTATTTAATCAGCAATAATAAAAGCAGATTAACTAAACTTACTTTGGAAAAACTGCAAATACCTGCCGAATATATTGAATACCTTGATAGCGATTCAACAGCCAAATTTTTTAATAAATCTGTTGATGAAGAGTCGTTTTTTTTCAAAAAGGCGGGCTCATTAGCTCCCAAACTTCTCGCTGAACATTATCTTTCTCATTGTTCATTCAATAAAAATATACAAATATTTTTTGCAGAAAAAATCACGGATCTACGATATGTTGAAAAAAAATGGGCGGTTTCAATTCATGGTAAAAAACAAAATAAGCAATATGATTATGTGGTGATATGCAGTGGACACAAACTTAACCAATTGCTCCCTCAATTCACTAAAAATACCCTGCCGATAAAAGGGCAAATTGATCTGCTGGAAATGGATCAAGCGACAAATGATTTTCCGCTTTGTGGTAATGGTTATGCCATTCCCGTTCAACAAAATGCAGCATTGAACAACAGTACACGATATCGTTCATGGATCGGTGCAAGTTTTCACCGCAATGTTAGAGGGAATAAAGTGACTGATGCAGATACTTTGGAGAATATCAATCGAGCAAGAAATTTAAACATTACCCCAGATAAAAATTTCAATCTCATTGCTGCAAGAGCATCAACCAGGCTGTCTTCATCAGATAGACTCCCAATAGCAGGTGAATTTGATTTGACAAAGCACACAAATGACTTTGAAAGTCCAGCAAATTCATCCAATGGATTATTTGTTAACACGGCGTTTGGCTCACACGGCATCACCTTGATACCGCTGATAAGTGAATATATTGCGCGGTTGATAAACAAGGAATTACTGCCTTTTCATTTTTCATTAAAACAGACCTTAAATCCTCACCGTTTTATACAAAGGGAGAGAAAAAAGCAGAAAAACAACAGTTAAATTTTTAATATGAACAACGATAAGACTAAAGCCAATATTGATTCAGTTCTGCCTCGACATTTTCAAATTCATCATAAATAGTCTGGTAAATAGCAGCAGCATCTTGCAGTCGATTTTGATTGCTACAAATTTCCAACTTGAAACATCGCTCACTCATTAATGTCGCATACAAACTTCCAGAACTTCCTTTTAAACTATGCGTTTGCACTTTAATTTCAGTTATATTATTTTGCTCAATGGCTTTTTTAAGACGCTTTAATCTTTCTCTTGAATCTGTAATAAAAATGACGATGAATTCAGGGAAATCTGAACCCAGCAGGTTTTTTAATTCATTTAGTGAACTTTCATCAATCATTTATTTGTTCTTCAAATATCTCTCAGTTAATTTCTAGCACTCATCATAGGTAGGTACTTAAGGGAAAATACAACACAAAAAGGCGTTGTCATATCCGACCGAAGTGGCGGAAACTTCAAGTTGTAACAGTGCTACCGGAGCAAGATCTCTCCACTACGGTCGATATGACAATA
>CAZKUH010000623.1:0-1509 GCA_964555895.1 uncultured Enterobacterales bacterium | reverse complement strand
GGTAAACTTAACGCTAAGAAATTAGTTTCTGAATAATCAATCGACACTGTGGAAGAGAAATTTAGTGCAATCGTCATAAACAGCTATCAGGAAGTTCCTTTGAAATCCTGTTGTTTTTTATAGTGGGGAAGGTTGGATTTGTGTAGTCAGATTTTGAAAATATTGGTATTCTGATTGAGTTGTTTTGCAACTGCTGTGAGGGTTTCCGAAGATTGTGCCGCTCGCGAAGAAGTATTATCTGCAACGGCATCAATTTTAATAATATTTTGATTTACTTCTTTGACAATTTTTGACTGTGCCTCAGAAGCTTCGGCTATTTGAGCATTCATATGATTAATTTCTGCTACAACATTCATTATAGTTTCAAGGGATTTTCCTGCAAATTTAGCTTGTTTAATAGTATTTTGAGCTTTTTGTCGACCAGACTCCATTGCTTTTACAGCCGCATTTGTACCTGAATGTAAAGTAGTGATTAAGTTTTGGATCTCTACCGTTGATGACTGAGTACGTTGTGCCAGTGTTCTAACTTCATCGGCCACCACGGCAAACCCTCTACCCGATTCTCCGGCTCTGGCAGCTTCAATGGCAGCATTCAATGCCAGTAAATTAGTTTGATCAAAAATTTGACTAATAACTTCAAGTACGGTGCCAATATGACTGCTATCAGCTTTAAGTGTTTTAATAACGTCATCAACATTCTGCACTTCTATAGCCAATGCTTCAATTTCGGCAATAGTTTCGCTGACAATCTGGTTTCCCTCTTTTGCTTTTTGCAAAGCACTATCTGCCGCTGAAGAAGCGGTAGCCGCATTGGCCGAAACATTTTCAGACATGCTCATCATTTCTCTCATTGTTTGTGCAACTTGCTGTGTTTGCTCTTTTTGATTTTTAGATGCGGAGTTGGTATTTTCACTTAATTTAAAAACATCTTTGGCTGAAACGCTAACCTGGTTAGACACGTTTTTTATTTCGAGAATGGTTAGAGAAAATTTATCCATCATCTTATTGAATGTATCAGCAACTTCAACGAGTTCGGTATTCCCTGGCAGGTGTAATTTTCTACTGATATCGTTATCTTCTGCTATTTCTACCAAGGTCTTTTGTAAATAGTTTATGGGTTTCAAGACTGCCCGCAACATGAATATTGCGGTTACAGCGGAAGTTAGCAGTAGCAGTACGAGCATAAATATAATGAGAAAATATTTGCTCTACCCTTTGCTGTGAATCCTGATTAAACTTATCCGCTTTATTTGAAGCATAACGGACTAATTTATTGATATTTTTCATCAGGATGGTAATTTTATTAACTTCTTCAGTTTTTATTTGTTGAAGAATGTTATGTTTTTTTGCACGGGCAGTTTTTAAATATTTTGACCTTAAAGAAAGCCAGGCATAAATTTCATTTTTTGCAGATTGAACCAGTTCTCCCCCACCAACACCCAGAATTTTATCTTCAACAATGTTCAGTTCCATGAACACAGCTTTTTGTAACTGTTGAATACTTTTAGT
>CAZKUH010000622.1:0-1509 GCA_964555895.1 uncultured Enterobacterales bacterium | reverse complement strand
TGTGGTTTGCATTACCATACGATATAGCACTGAAAGCAGGTTATTCAATTGGCTTGGATCGAAATAAAGAAAATTTTGGACGTATCGCATTAGAAGTTGAATTTTAATGTGTTCTTATTAAAAATAACCTGATAAACCTGAATCTATGTATTAATCCACTACGGCACTCAAAGCATGAAGTAGACTCTCAAGTTGAGACAGGAAACCAGCAATTTTTCGGTTTGAAAGCTTATGTCTGAGTGGATATCAAGCGCTTTGGTGCGATGTTACCGTTGTCATCTACCTGACCTACGCCGAGGAACTTATTATTTGGGCCATATATTCGCACCAGACCGTCTTCGGGTGCTTGTGGTACTTGCATGGCCTGACCTTGAAGCAGGTAATGCATCATGTCTTGGTTAATTTCTACAGCAGGAAAATCCATAGTCAAAGCATCCGCGGGGAGTAATAATTCATCTAGTCCGGCGATTCCTTTTTCCTCAAATACTGACTGAATATTTGTGAGATCGATCATTTCTTCTGCTTCAAAACAACCTGCCCAATTGCGATGCAGAGAGGTAACATGGGCACCACAGGCTAATAACTCACCCATATCCTCTACCAAATTACGGATGTAAGTACCTTTAGAACATTCGACTTCCATCACAAAAAAAGGAGATTCGAAACTGATTAACTCCAGTTCAAAAATATTGACCGTTCTTGGTTCACGCTCGACTTCTATGCCTTCTCTGGCATATTGGTATAAAGGTTTTCCTTGATATTTTAACGCGGAATACATTGAGGGTATTTGGGTGATTTCTCCTCGAAAATGGTCAATGGCATGCAACAATTGTTTTTTGCTCACATTGACTTCACCAGTCGCTATGATCTTGCCATCGGCATCGGCAGTTTCGGTTTTTTCACCCAGTTTTCCCGTCACTCTATAACTCTTGTCGGCATTTAACAGAAATTGAGAAAACTTGGTCGCTTCACCAAAACAGATGGGTAACATCCCGGTCGCCAAGGGATCGAGGCTACCGGTATGCCCAGCTTTTTGTGCTTGAAATAATCGTTTTACTGTCTGTAAAGAGGTATTGGAGGTTTCACCGGACTTTTTATTTAGCAGTAACAAGCCATCAATTGCACGGCCTTTATTTCGACGTCTTGCCATTTTTTCCTCGGGGATTAATAACAGAGTATCTCAGGAATCATCAGCGGGATGCTGCGCTTTATCAGATTTAACCGCTTTGTTAATTAATTCCGTCAGTTGAGCACCTCGAATAATTGATTCATCATAAATAAAAGTTAATTCAGGGACGATACGCAAACGCATCGCCTTCCCTAAATAGGTTCGTAAAAATCCTTTGGCACGATCCAAAGCTCTCAACCCCTCTTTTATTTCTTCAGCCGCTTCTTTACCCATGAAGGTGACATAGACACGGGCATATTTCAGATCGCGTGAAAGTTTTACCGCAGTAACTGTGACCGCGACTAATCTGGGATCTCTAATTTCTCGTTGCAGGCATTGTG
>CAZKUH010000621.1:0-1518 GCA_964555895.1 uncultured Enterobacterales bacterium | reverse complement strand
CTGGTTGAGGTAAAACTGCAAAAAGATTTGCCGCGACCAGCTGAGTACCATCACAAAAGCCATCAGTGGACGTTTTGCATTGTCAATTTGAATGGAACCAAAATGCCCCCAGTCCACTTGGGCTTGTTCACCGGGTAACATTTTTAATCGCAAGTAAGCTTCAGGTAGTTTTCTGGGTCTCAGTTCACTGATACGCTGACGAAACTGGCTGGGGCCCCCTTTAAAACCGCGTTCTTGGGCCATGCCATAAAGTCTTGCGGCTGTTAGCGTGGGAAATTCATTGAGTGTTTCAATAATAAAAGGAAGATAGGGATCAATGATGGATGCACGCCGCGTTCTATCAATTTTAGGCAAGCCTGCATGAGCCAGTACCCGATCAACCACCGAATGATGAATACCTAATTGTGTGGCTATGGTGCCGGTGCGCCATTTTTCAACAAAATGATAACGTAATATTTTTGCTTTGACTGCTTTATCAATGGCCATAAGATGTCCCCTATTAAATACTGCTTACCTGTTAGAAAAACAGAGAAAAAACACCGTTTAGCTTCGATATTACCCCTGATTGATACGGCTACGTAAGAAACCGTGCCTTAAAAAAGGGCTACAGATTTCACCACAATGATGACAATGAATGACTGTTGTCTTTTTTGGGCAAAATGCGGTGCTTTTCGATGCTTGTGATTGCTGTTTCAGTACAACATGAGGCGAGGTTTGAAGGGAACTGTGATGCGTTACTTTTTGCTTTTGTCGGTGTCTAAACCGTTGTTGACGTGCTGCATTATTAAAACGTCCTGCACGGCTTGCCTGGTATTTTTTACGGGCACGTCGTTGGGAAGATATTCTCGCTTTTTTGCTACATCCATTCGCACAATAACGCTGACCGTGATCACAACGGGAACAGATAATCACTTGCGCATGACAGCGAAGACATTGATAAAGACGACTGGATGTTTGCATCGACAGTAAAGGTCGATGAGGGCTGGATTTAATCCCAAATTATGACATACTTAATGGGTCGTGCACCTGCACGGTTTTGGGGGGTATGGCGTCATACTCGACGGCAAATCAGGAAAGGCGTCATACCTATCTCAACGACACTTCCAGTTATAGTTCTTAAATACAAATCTTGCTTGTTTATTGGTTTTTTTGTATCAGAATCGATCGATTGTCTTAAATTCGAGGAACCAATAGTCAATAATCAATTTTGGGTTGAGAATTTCTGATTTTTTAAAATTCGGCAAATAGCTGCGCTTTTTGGCTGGTGTTTACACTTGAAGAAGGCAAAGGCATCGAACGAGAATTAATTGAATGAATCTTACCTTTGCACCTAAAGCATGGGATAGTTACCTTTACTGGCAAAAAACCGATAAAGCTATTGTAAAAAGGATAAATATTCTAATTAAGGATATTCAACGAAACCCTTTTGAAGGAGTCGGCAAACCTGAACCTTTAAAACATGCTTTGTCTGGCTTTTGCTCTCGACGCATTAATGATGAACATAGAATTGTATACAAA
>CAZKUH010000620.1:0-1523 GCA_964555895.1 uncultured Enterobacterales bacterium | reverse complement strand
CATCGTTATCAAATTGTTTGTGAACAATTTTTTTCATTGAATAATCAAAGGTATTATTGTTCTCTTCTCCAAACCCGCCCATCTCAGATTTGTCATCCGAATAAAAGACGTTAAACATCACCAGTAGCACAATGATCAGAGCGCTAATGATTAACCAATGTCTGGGTTGCATTAAACTTTGTATCCTTCAAGTATTAAATCGAGTAATCCCTGTGAAGATAAAATGAGTTCTGCCAAATCTCTAAAAGCACCTTGACCGCCAGGATGAGGAGTGAGCCAATCGGCTTGCTGTTTTAAATACCAATGAGCGTCAGCAACAGCAACGCCTAACCCACATCTATTGATAAGAGGCAGGTCGGGCAGGTCGTCACCTAGATAAGCAATTTGATGCTCCGATAGATGGTGTTTTGCCAGCAATGAATTAAAGCATTGACGTTTATCAGGTTGATTTTGATGAACTTCTGTTACACCCAATTCTTTCATTCTTCTGCTGACAACCTGGGAGCTTCTACCGGTGATGACGGCCACGGGAATTTGATGACTCAATAGCCATTTTATGGCTAAACCATCTTTAATATTAAAGGCTTTGAGTTCGTTGTCTTTTTGATCAAGGTAGACCTTTCCATCACTGAGAACACCATCTATATCAGTAATTACCAATTTGATTTTTTCAGCTAAATGAATCAAATTATCAGGGTAATGGGGGGGCTCCACTAGATGACTCCAGCTTTTAGAAGATCGTGCATGTTAAGTGCTCCCACGGGTAGGCTTTTATTATCAACCACAACCAGTGCATTAATTTTATTATCTTGCATCATTTTTAAAGCCGTTGCAGCTAATGTACCTTGTTCGATAGTTTGGCAAGATGACGTCATAACTTCAGAAACCGTGGTGGCGTGAAGATCTATTCTTTTTTCGATGGTACGACGTAGATCACCATCGGTGAATATACCTGAAAGTAAACCATTCTCATCAATAACAGTCGTCATTCCTAAACATTTTGACGTCATCTCGATCAGTGCTTCACTGATGATCGCATGACCCGATACTTTGGGAAGTTGTTCTCCCGTGTGCATAATATCATCGATATGTAACAGCAGTCGCCTACCTAAAGAACCTCCAGGATGAGAGAGCGCAAAATCATTGGCGGTGAATCCTCTTGCATCGAGTAAAGCGATAGCAAGTGCATCACCCATGGCCAAAACAGCCGTAGTGCTGGATGTGGGAGCGAGACCGAGAGGACAGGCTTCCTTGGAAATTTGTACGTTAATGTGTACGGTTGAGTTGATCGCCAGTTGAGACTCTGGATTTCCTGTCATCCCTATTAATGGAATACCCTTCCTCTTTATGACCGGCAATAAGGTAATAACTTCATGGGTTTCACCAGAATTTGATAAAGCTAAAATTACATCTTCACCAGTGATCATGCCCAGATCGCCGTGGCTGGCTTCTCCAGGATGTACAAAAAATGCGGGGGTTCCAGTGCTGGCAAAAGTGGCCGCAATTTTACCTCCAATATGGCC
>CAZKUH010000619.1:0-1532 GCA_964555895.1 uncultured Enterobacterales bacterium | reverse complement strand
GTACGACCCCAAATTAACGGTAAATCTTGTTCCAGATCCACTAACAATGCTTCGATATATTTTACTTCATCAAAGCCCTGTTGAGAGGCATGCTCGGCAGCTGCTGGATGAGAATTAAAATCACAGTAAGGACATTTTTTGATACACCAGGGAAGATGGATGTAAAGAGAAAGCGGTGGATTTTGTTGAAAAGTTGGTTGTAGATTCATAGGGTCAGGTTTTGTATTGGTTTTATTTACAGATAAAGTGGGTTGTCATGAAGAAATTTTTTAAGTTGCGCTAAAGCTTGGGCACGATGACTGAGTTTATCTTTTTCAATAGCGGAGAGTTGGGCTGAACTACATTGCAGTTCAGCCAGATAAAAAATGGGATCATATCCAAAACCACCAGAACCAGAAGCAGTATAACTGATTTCGCCTTGCCAAAAACCTTGAAACAAAACAGGTGTTGGGTCAGCCGGGAATTTTAACAGAGCAATAGTGCAAACAAAGCGTGCTTTGCGACAGGGGTTATCAGCAAGTTTGCTCAAAACCTTAGCTAAATTATCGCTATCATTGGTATTTTTGCTGGCTAAGGGGTCGGCATACCGTGCGGAAAAAATTCCAGGCTCACCATTGAGCGCAAAAACTTCTAAACCCGAATCGTCTGCGATGGCAGGAAGCCCCGTTTGCTCGCAGGCATGGCGTGCTTTTATAATGGCATTTTCGATGAAGCTGAGACCGGTTTCTTCTGCTTCGCTGACTTTAAATTGATTTTGAGGGAGTAGTTCGATATTTGAGCCAGCAAGAATGGCCTTAATTTCTCTAAGTTTACCGGCATTGTTACTCGCAAGAACACATGGTTTTTTCATAGGTTGGATATTTAACTGAAAATCAAGTTGAATTAAGCGCTAATTATGCGTTAACGAGGAAGAAATAAAAAGTTAAAAAAGTGTTATGGTGACAGATAGGCGTAAACAGATCGGCAACACCAAGCGAGGCATAGTCATTCCACTAAAGAATATGGGTATATTCAACCAAAAGACCCGCATCCCGCTTATTTAACCATTAATCAGTCAACAAAAAACTGATTTTGAAATGAGAAACTATAATTTCTTTTACTGTCATCCGGGGTGAAATTAACTTTAAATGTCAGGTGATCCTGATTGTCAAAGCGGAATGTGGCAAGATAATAAATAGCGCCAGATTCTTCAACTTTTCGAAAGTTTAAAGGATTGGTCTGAGAAAGCAGGTTTTGTTCAGTGCCATTCACAATCGATGAAGATGCGGTTGATTTTTTGCCGTCACCTTTACGGATAGCGATATTGATGACGCCCAGATTTCCGGCGCGCGTGATACCATATTGACGTGCGACTTCGGGCGATAATACGGCACTGTTAAAAGCAGAGTAGTAGACGGTATAAGCGCCAAATTTTTTGCTTTGCTCACCAGAATCGGCAAATGTAATAGTAGAGAGCAGAGTAAAAAACATGACCAGTAGATAATTAATAGATTTCATGAAAATTCTCCATAAATTCAAAGTATTCAAATCAC
>CAZKUH010000618.1:0-1549 GCA_964555895.1 uncultured Enterobacterales bacterium | reverse complement strand
TTGGTGTGTGGATTTTCTTTATGCGTCAAATGCAAGGTGGTGGTGGTAAAAACCCAATGTCATTTGGTAAAAGTAAAGCCAAAATGTTGAATGAAGATCAGGTAAAAGTTACCTTTAAAGATGTTGCCGGTGTAGAAGAAGCTAAAGAAGAAGTCAGTGAATTAGTTGAGTTTTTGAGTGCACCGACTAAGTTCCAGAAGTTGGGAGGTAAAATCCCACGAGGCATCTTGCTTGTAGGGTCACCAGGAACAGGAAAAACTTTATTAGCTAAAGCCATTGCAGGCGAAGCAAAAGTACCATTTTTTACCATTTCTGGTTCGGACTTTGTTGAAATGTTTGTTGGTGTGGGTGCATCACGTGTGCGTGATATGTTTGAACAAGCTAAAAAACACGCACCCTGCATCATTTTTATCGATGAGATTGATGCGGTGGGCCGTCATCGTGGAGCTGGTTTGGGCGGTGGACACGATGAAAGAGAGCAAACCTTGAACCAACTGCTGGTTGAAATGGATGGTTTTGATGGGGGAGAAGGTGTCATTGTTATCGCTGCCACCAATCGTCCAGACGTATTAGACCCCGCATTATTGAGGCCTGGGCGTTTTGACCGGCAAGTTACGGTCAGTTTACCCGATGTTCGCGGTCGAGAAAAAATTCTCAAGGTACACATGAAAAAAGTTCCCTTGGATGAGGATGTAAAAGCCTCCTACATTGCTCGCGGAACCCCAGGGTTTTCGGGTGCAGATTTGGCCAACCTAGTCAATGAAGCCGCTCTTTTTGCGGCACGATCCAACCGTAGAACCGTCACCATGGAAGAATTTGAAAAGGCCAAAGATAAAATCATGATGGGCACAGAACGTCGATCTATGGTGATGACCGACAAAGAGCGTAAATTAACCGCTTATCATGAAGCAGGTCACGCCATCGTTGGACTGCAAATGCCCTCACATGACCCCGTTTACAAGGTATCCATTATTCCAAGAGGACGTGCGCTTGGAGTCACCATGTATTTACCCGAGCAGGATCGATTGAGTTATTCCAAGCAATTTCTTGAATCTCAATTATCTTCTTTGTTTGGTGGACGAGTGGCCGAAGAAATGATTTTTGGTGAAGATATGGTTACTACAGGGGCGAGTAATGATATAGAACGCGCCACCGATATTGCCAGAAAAATGGTGACCCACTGGGGATTATCTAAAGCCTTGGGACCACTCACCTATGCAGAAGATGAAGGCGAAGTCTTTTTAGGCCGATCAGTGACTCAACATAAACAAGTCTCCGATAAAACAGCGCTTAAAATTGATAGTGAAGTCAAAAAAATCATTGATATAGCTTATAAAAAAGCCTGGGACATTCTCGAAAAGAACAAAGATGTGTTGATTAAAATGTCAGAAGCCTTGTTGCATTTTGAGACTTTAGATCAAGATCAAGTGAAAGACATCATGGCTGGAAAGGAAATAATGGATACTGATCAGAAAGGAGAGGGTGAAGAGCCTCAACCCGCTTGATCAGTGTGATCCAATAAAAAAAGGGAGCTTTCGCTCCCTTTTTT
>CAZKUH010000617.1:0-1559 GCA_964555895.1 uncultured Enterobacterales bacterium | reverse complement strand
TTTTTGGGGTTTTTTTTGTTAGTTGGGCACCACTATAAAAGAACGGACTGGTTTATTTGTCTGTCAATCTCACCCAGGCAGTAACGTAAAACTATCATGGTTTTTGCTTTTTTTCGAGGGCGAGCGGGAAGGAATTTTCCGATATGCACAAACTTTCTGGCTCTGACTGTTTCAGACTGCCCCTGTCTTTTGGGATGAAAGGGCTGATTGGCACAGACTTTGTTTAGACATGGGATTTGGCAATGAACGTCAGTCTAAAAGAGGAAGAAAATTCTCGTAGAATCCTTCTCGAACAGAGCCACGAAACAAATTTTTGTTGGTCGTTGCCGTTTTGCTAACACGGTGAACGGACAACTGCGCTTGCCAGTGGTAATGTGCTTTTGATTTTATTTTGTCTGGCGTTTCCTCTTTTCTTTGAGACGGATAAGGGGTTTCTTTTGGCTGCTCGGGATATGTAAACGCCTTGACGCATCAAGGTTGCCCGATTGTACTTTGAACCAGACTCCTGCGATGGGGAGGTTTAACGAAGCCCTGAACCTGATTTTTTATGCTTTTTCAGCAATCATTGATTGAAAGCTCTTTCAGTTTTACCCCATCTAACGTTTTAATCAGCGGCAGGCAAAAGCGGCGCGATTTTTTGCGTCTTTTGCAAAAATCGCGACACTTTTGGCAGTCTGCCTGGATGAGTTTGTTATGTGTTTTTTGCCTTAAGAGGGAAACGTTCAGGGTGTTCTATTGATTCAACTGATAGGTCAACATCAATTTCAGGCCAGTAAAAATGATTTAGGCCTTGTTCTTCAACATTTGTGATTGACTTGACGGTTTTATTTTTAAACCAAGGAAAGTCCTCATATGACATAAATAATTCTTTATTATGAGCTAATAGCCATATGCCATGTGAAGATATATTGGTTATTTCAACGGCTAAAGTGTTGTTTCCATGCGCTTGAGAGCTCATTGTAATGTGCCTCGACTAATGATTCGATTTCTTTAAGTTGTTTTCTATTGTAGCGGTAGTTCTTCGAAAGTTCAATTTCTGGCTCAAGCCAAAATTTAGCCTCGCCGTCACTAGAAACCACATGAACATGCATTCGCTCCTCTTCTCTTGAGAAAAAGAAAAACCTATATCCACTTTCTCTAAATACTGTAGGACTCATTTTATACCTTTGTGATTTTTGTTAAAATGGAATTGGCTCATCATCTTCATATAGTGCCATGTCACTCACATAATTAAGGAATACTCCGAGTGAATCGCACAAGTTTTTTATTGTTTCGCTGTATATCAGCTTCTCTTCTGGAGTTTTTGCTTTTTTCATTATTTTTAATGCGTCAAATATTTCAGTTGAAATGCCGCTCATTATTTTTTCAGGATCCATTGTTTCTCCTTATTTGCTTGTATTGTATTGCTTATAGTCTGATTACAACGAAATAATGACCCGCTTCTGTTGATCTGATATTTCTTTCTTCACATAACGCTTTGCTCACCGGCAATTTAAAGTGGCATGTTTTTGCTGCTTTTTTAGCAAAATAAGTGCCGCTTTGAATTGTCCGAGTGCAGC
>CAZKUH010000616.1:0-1561 GCA_964555895.1 uncultured Enterobacterales bacterium | reverse complement strand
CTGGGTGCCGTGCAAAACCGTTTAGATTCGACCATTGCCAACTTGCAAAGCGTGGTTGAAAACGTGTCTGCGGCACGCTCACGAATTCGTGATGCAGATTTTGCCGCTGAAACCGCTAACCTCTCCAAAAACCAGGTATTGCAACAAGCCGGACTGGCCATTTTGGCCCAGGCCAATGCCGCTCCGCAAGCCATATTGAGATTGTTACAATAAGGGCTGGCGTTCTGGCAAAAAGTCCAGGCAAAAAGAAAGGGGTCAGTTTCCCAACCCCTGTCCAGAATCGTGAATCAAGTGTTCCCGGCACCTAATTCACCAGTTGAAATAGACATAAAGTTTACCTCAACAAGTGTTCAAGCAGAGACCTATCATGGCGTTAATAGTATTTCTGATGAACGACAATTTACTAGCATGTTCTATGCCAACTTCAACCCTCTTCTTTTAAAAACACCTGAATTTAAATAAAATTATTTGCTAAAGGAATAATAAACGGTGCCGATAGCTCCTTTGTAACCATCCCAATTTCCCGAGCGGGCTGGATACTGAATAAAAACTTTGTAAGTGTTTTGTGTTGTATAAAACACATCGAAGAATTAGGAGACCTATCATGGCTAGCTTTATTCAAACGAATGTTGCGTCTATCAATGCGCAACGTAATTTAAACAAAACCGGTAATGCATTGAGTACCACCCTGCAAAGACTCTCATCAGGACTGAGAATCAACAGCGCCAGAGACGATGCCGCCGGCCTGCAGATTTCTAACAAACTGACCAGCCAGATTAATGGCTTGACTCAGGCTGCAAGAAATGCAAATGACGGTATTTCATTGTCACAAACCGCTGAAGGTGCATTGAGCGAATCAACGAATATTTTACAACGTATTCGTGATCTGTCTATTCAATCAGCTAACGGCTCTAACTCTGTTCAGGAAAGAACTGCCCTGCAGGGTGAGGTAACCCAACTGCAATCCGAACTCAACCGAATAGCCAACACTACTCGTTTTGGTGGACGTTCACTGCTTAACGGTACATTTAAGGGCGTAGCCTTTCAAGTTGGAGCACAAGCAAATGAGACTATTTCACTGAGTATCAATTCTGCCAGAGCGACCGATTTGGGGCAAATTAATAACATCTCTTTTGGTGCCGCCTTTATCCTCTCAGATGCCTCAGCATCCAGTGCCACTCCAACCAGCTTGGTGACAAACCAGACCTTGAGTTTTGTGGTAGATGGAACCACTACAAAAGTTGCGGTCGCTACTGGCGATTCGGCACAAACCATACAGGATAATGTGAATTCTTCTGTATCCGGCTTACGTGCTGATGCCCAAACTACCGCCAGAACCACGTTAACAGTCACTGGTGGAACCTCTACCATCGACCTGTCCATTAATGGTGTGCAGCTTAACCAAATTACAGGTGTAGCAACTTCCGCACTGGCTGGGGCCGCTTTAAAAACGGCCATTGAAGGTGATGCTAAATTAGCTAACCTGACCGTAACCGACAATGGTGCGGGTGTGGTGGATATTGTTGACAAATCCGGTGCCAATATCACTATCGACAGTGCC
>CAZKUH010000615.1:0-1566 GCA_964555895.1 uncultured Enterobacterales bacterium | reverse complement strand
GTCTTTATCTCCTTGAAAATTAATTAGAGTTATATCGAGGTGTGATAAGAAAATGATTTTTGCTGCCAGCCTTCTTCTTGAACCGAAAACAACTTCATATTTATTGTCTTTCTCCACGGCTTTAATAGGTTGCAGTATTCCTTTACTGAAGATAGAGTTGGCTAAATCAATAAGCTTACAGTAGTCTTTTTCACAGATATCTTTGGAAAGGACCTTTCCTTGTTGCTTTAATGCCTCAATTAGTTTCTCTTTTATGCTGGCAAATGGTGGTGCCTTTATTGATTTGAAAGAAATCTCTCTTTCTCTTCTCGCCTCCCCCATCTTACGGTACTTTAATAATTCAATAGCATTTACAGTAGTTACCGATTTTCTTTTATTTTTTAGAATTACGTTGTATTCAATTAAGCATTTAGCGGGAGATTTTATATTAAATAAAACATCCAGGATTTTATCATTTAAACTATATATTGCTCTTGAATAGGTCTGTGCTGGTTGCAGCAGATCTGTTGGTATGCCAAATACTTCCTCTTTAGATAATAGTGTTACATTCTTACGAATACCGTCTAGTGTTGATTTGTGAGCTGTATTACCTATAAATATTTTAACCATTTTCTATTCTCTCCTAATTCAATAGTGAAAAATGGGGCATGCCTCAAAGCTGAGTAGATATACCTAAATGTGTATCTTTGGATAGAGGTGGCTTTGGCGCTTCAACAGGTCGCCACTTCCAGCCTGAATATTTATCATGAATACCGTAATTATGAATATGGGTATAACGTTTGAGTGATGTCCATGATAAGTGGCCAGTGACATTTGCGACCTGATTTATGTTGAGACCACGCTCGAATAACCAGCTTGCAGTTTCATGGCGCAAATCATGGAAATGGAGATCTTCAATGCCCAATTTTTGACAAGTTCGAGTAAAAGAGGTTGAGATTGATTTAGATACAAATGGAAATATTCTTTTTTCCGCATTAACTCTGGGTTGTTTCAAAATGAGAGACATGGCTTCGGGTGTCAGTAAAACGGTGGTATCTAGTTTTTTTCGCGGATGCTTCATTTTTCTAATAAGGATGGTTGATGTTCTATTTTCGAGATCTTCCCATAATATTCTGCTGATTTCATCCTGCCGCCGTGCTGAAAAAATGGCAAATAGGATAATATCGACCATAGGTAAATGCATACGTGATGAAATACTTTGATAGTGACTTAAGATATTATTGAGTTCATCAATGGTGGGTCTGCGATTCCTTGATTCTGATTTTGCTATCAATTTATTTAACCGACAGATCTCTGAAGCTTCTTCTATCGAACTCAAGTTGAGAGGGATGCGTTTAACTACTTTAATCGAACGAAAGGCATTCTTTAGCCAGATTAAATCATTGTTAACTGTCGCAGCAACTACGCCAGATTTTCTTCTTTCAAGAATATGTTCAACAATTTTATCAGGGGTTATTTGTATTGCATCTAATTCGGCAATGGAAAATTTCATCAATTGTTTAATATGTGCCAGTTTTGATCGCCCAAAAGATTGTTCTGGATTATTTGTACTAAAAATGTCGATAT
>CAZKUH010000614.1:0-1566 GCA_964555895.1 uncultured Enterobacterales bacterium | reverse complement strand
GGTTGCTAGCAGGACAAGCTCAAGCTTCTTTGGCTGAAACAGACTTCTTTGCTTTTAAAACGATAAAATTAAAACAACCTTTGGCCAAAAGTTTAAAAAAGAAGCAAAAGCTTCTCAAGTCAACCTTAAAAGGCTATGGCAAGGTATTGGATTATGGTATTGCCAAACTCTCGACCGAGGCGGGTTATCGTATCGGACAATCTTATGCCATTCTGGCGACTTCTTTATTGAATTCACAACGGCCCAGAGGACTGACTAAACTGCAACTTGAGGAATATGCGACCTTGTTGGAAGAACGAGTATACCCTTTTGAAGATCAGGCTATCGAAGCTTTGGAAGCGAATATTAAACAAGGCCATCAAGGTATTTGGGACAGCTGGGTAGAAAAGAGTCTGTATGAGCTAAAAAAGTTAATGCCAGCACGTTATAACAAACCGGAGGAGATCGATGATTATGCTATATCATTCAGATAGAAATCGTTTTCTTGGGTTAACAGTCAGTGACTTAAATGTAGTGAAGGCTGCGAGTAAATTTCGATTTTTATCGGCTGCAATGGTTGTTATTCTCACACTGCTTTTTAGTGGTTGTGTCAGCTCGCCAGAGAAAAAGAGCAAACAAGATATTGTCAACGTCAAAGCAAAAAAAGGGGATGTGCTAGCAACAACATACCGGTCGCCTTTTTCTGCACAAAACTGGTCTGCCAAGGCCAAACAAAAATTTAATAAAGGGGTCGTCTTTTTAAAAAAAGGGCAAACAAAAGCCAAAGCGACGAAGGCTTTTTATGCTGCAATCACTTTGGCTCCTTCAATGGAACCGGCTTACTTTAATATTGCAAAAATGGCTATTGAACATAGAACGACGCAGTCAATGTTAAAGAAAATCATGCAATTGGCGCAGAAAAATAATATGGAAAGTCCCCGGTTATTGAGTGTTTTTGCGGTGGGATTGAGAAAACAAAGTCAGTTCGCTGAAGCAAAAAAATTATATTCTCGAGCGATAAAATTGAATAATTCGTATCTACCAGCTATTTTAAATATGGCGATACTGGAAGATGTTTACCTTGGAAACTTAAAATCAGCACAAATTTTCTATTTGAATTATCAGCAGCAACTCATAATTCAAGGTAAAAAGGACAAGCGATTGAAAAATTGGTTGGCTGATTTAAAACAACGATTGAAAAAACTAGATGGAGCAGGGAAATGATTAGAAGCATCAAAATTATTATTATTTTCATGATATTTGCCCATTTTTTGGCTTTCGGATCTTTCTCCTGGGCGGCTTCAAATAATGATTCGATGTTAGGCATTAGTATTGTGGGTAATAAGGAGTCTCCCAGAGTGCTCACCATTGTCCCTTGGAGACAGCCTTTAGCCAATGGTGCAGATCCGGAAGTTACACAAATTTGGCAACCGGATCTCAATTTATTGGACTCGGACGCCTATCGTAGAGATATTGAATTATTTTTAAATTAGCGGTTGGTCAGGTTGGCACCGCTGTAATCTGTAGTTGTGAACTTATAAGATATAACTATAATTGTTTATCTGAGAGCGACTAATGTGCTGGTAA
>CAZKUH010000613.1:0-1577 GCA_964555895.1 uncultured Enterobacterales bacterium | reverse complement strand
GGGCAATCGGCATGCATTGCCGGGGTTCGCAAATTAATCGGCCAAGTCTCGACGTCAGAGGCCAATGTACTGATTACCGGGGAATCGGGCACAGGGAAAGAAGTGGTCGCCAGAAATCTGCATTTTTTATCTCATCGTAAAGATAAACCTTTTGTGCCCATTAATTGCGGCGCCATACCGGCGGAATTGTTGGAGTCTGAGCTGTTCGGACACGAAAAGGGCGCTTTTACTGGCGCCATCAGTTCAAGGCAAGGTCGTTTTGAGCTGGCGCAAGGCGGCACGTTGTTTCTTGATGAAATTGGCGACATGCCCATGACTATGCAAGTTAAACTGCTACGGGTGATCCAGGAACGGACTTTTGAACGCGTGGGTGGAAATAAAGTCATTAAAGCCGATGTCAGGATCGTCGCGGCAACCCACCGTGATTTGGAAAAAGCGGTAGAAAACGGAGTGTTTCGGGAAGATTTGTATTATCGACTCAACGTCTTCCCCATTGATGTACCACCGTTAAGAGCAAGAAGTGATGATTTGGCTCTTTTGATCAATGAGCTGACGACGCGTCTGGAGCACGAAGGTCGAGGTGCGGTTCGCTTCACTGCCAATGCGTTACTTTCTCTGGCCCGACACCGTTGGCCGGGGAATGTCAGGGAGTTAGCTAACCTGGTCGAAAGGTTGGCTATTTTATTTCCTTATGGCGTGGTGGATATTAATGATTTACCCGCTAAATACTATAACGATGAGGGTATTGAAAGTGAAAACAAACCTGATTTATTAGAAAAAATCCAAAATTCTGAAATGGTAAATAAACAAGCTGTTACTGAGATGACGCTGCCGAAGGAGGGCGTGCAATTAAAACAATATTTAGCGGATCTCGAGAAACGGTTTATTCAACTTGCTTTGGAGCAAGCGGATGGTATCGTCGCCAGAGCGGCAGAAATTTTGGGGATGCGTAGAACCACCTTAGTTGAAAAAATGAAGAAATATTACCCCAGCAAAGAAGTCTAGTGATACCGAACACAATCTGTTACACCACTGTAAGCTATCCTATCCAAATGTGAGCTTGCAGGGTTTAGCCAAACTGTCGGGCTTGTTAATTGAGTGGCTATCATTCGACCAATTCAACAGCCGCCAAATTCACCTTCCCCACCGTCAGGATTTTGACTGGCAATTAAAGAAATATTCTTAAGTTGACGTAACGCATTGAATTTCATACATAATGCCCCATGGCATAATCTTTGCTATATCAATATTGTATGAATAATAACAATTATACAACAGGATATCTGTATGCCATCTGTGTCGCAGAAAACTTATGCAGCAACACCAAATTCAGCTCAAGCCAAAAATTTAGCTAGCGATAAAAACGCGATACCTACTACCACACAATCCCAGGGCATAGTACGACTGCAAAATGAACAGCGTGGTTTAACGGAAGCCTTCAAACAGTTTTCCAGGTTAAGTGATGAAATTTTAAATTCCTATTCACATCTGGAAGAAAAAGTTGAAGCATTAAATGATGAGCTTGAAGTAGTCAGTCGCCAACGGATTGCCGAATATGAACAGAAAAAATCATTGGC
>CAZKUH010000612.1:0-1579 GCA_964555895.1 uncultured Enterobacterales bacterium | reverse complement strand
TTTTTTGTTCATGTTACAATTTCCTCTTAATGTGACCCAGAAGTGGGTAAGGAAATTATATGGCATGGATGCTTTTTTGATTTTCTGCCGCTTTGCGGCTTCGTTCAACAAGGCAATTTAACAGGCCGGTAGATAATTCAATAATTATTTGAGTTTTTCTACAGCCTCGTTAGGTTTCTACATAATCATAAAATCAAGGAGAACATAAGATGATATGCACTGAACTTCAAAAAGTAGCAACAAAAAATGGACATAAACTATCTTCTACCTTTTATTTTCCAGATGGTGGCATGAAAGGTGCGGTTCTTATTGTGCCAGCAATGGGTGTCACGCAAAAATACTATGCTTCTTTTGCTTCATGGTTAACAAAACAAGGTTATATGGTTGCCACTTTTGACTACTCCGGCACCGGATCATCCCAATTCGGCAATTTACGTGACAGCAACGTTACTATATCTGATTGGGCTACTTTTGATTGTACCGCAATGATAGATGCTGTTTCTTTGAAAGCGGATGGAAAATCAATATATTGGATAGGTCACAGTCTTGGCGGACAGATTCTCGGGATGGTGCCCAATCTTAACCCCATTACTAAAGTCATAAATATAGCTAGTGGCAGCGGATATTGGTTAGAGAACGTGCCTTCATTAAAATGGCGCGCATGGTGGCTTTGGTATATCGTTGCTCCATTGGCTACTGGAATTTATGGCTACTTTCCAGGCAAACGATTACGCAAGGTAGGCGACCTACCCGGAGGCGTAATGAAGCAATGGCGTAAATGGTGCATCAACCCTGAATACATGGTTGGTGCTGAGGGCGCGAAAACAAGAGAGAAATATAAGGCCGTGGCTACACCAATTTCCTCATTTTCATTTACAGATGACGAATTAATGTCAAAAAAGAACATTGATTCCCTTAATAGCTTTTATGCAACTTCACAAATGAAAACAAACCGTATAACCCCTGAGGAAGTGGGAACAAAACGTATCGGGCATTTTGGTTTCTTTAAAGCCAAGTTTCAGGATAGTTTGTGGGATAACTATTTATTGCAAGAGTTAAAATAATCTAATAAGCATTAACGTTATATTGCATATAAAATAAACACCGAGGTATGGTTTTATTGTTAAAAACGCACCATAGCTCTAAATAGTTTTTATGATCCAGACCTTGATCAGTTCAGAGGCGAAATCCCTGGCATTAATGGTAGCGCAGATTTTTACGGGAAGAGCCCTGCAAATCTTCGTAAAGAATTTAAAAATTCGTTAAAAATATTTTTAGAGATTTGTGAAGAAGAAGGTATTGCACCATCAAAAGAGTATTTGGGAATATTCAATCTTAGAATACCTTCAAGACTACATCGAGAAATAGCTGCTCGTGCAACTGCAACAAATAAAAGCATTAACCAATGTGTCGCTGAAACATTGAAGCGTTCAGTTAATGATTAAAAAAGCATCTAACAAATGATCAACAACACAATATCACCAGCTTATAGGAGATAATCTTGAAAAAAAATATTATATCTGTAATTTTTATACCGTTCCTTCTGAGCTCAAATGCAAGCGCAGACACAAGTAACTGG
>CAZKUH010000611.1:0-1581 GCA_964555895.1 uncultured Enterobacterales bacterium | reverse complement strand
AAGGTGCTAGAGACAATGAAAAAGGTTACTAGAATAAAATTGGAAGAATGTTGAAAGAACATGCCTGTGGATAACCAGCAGGAGAAAACGAATGCAATACTCAATAAAATAGTATCAGTAAAAAAAACGATGAGTTTTTTCTTTCTTCTGGGTAATGCTAATATTCCTTCAAACATTCTTTGGGATCCTTGCCACCAAGTTGCGACAAATGCTAACTTATATTTAAAAAAATAGCTAATAGTTTAAAAATGACATCTTGATAGGTTAGTTATAGTATAAAATAGCTGAGATATTTTATCTTTTAACGAAAAAGTCACCATTGAGTTGACATAAACCAGTAAATTGCCACTAAGTGTCTAAAATCATCCTGTTTTGCGAGCTGTATTATACACCTAAAAAAATTCTTTTCTTTGCCAATGTGGCGATTAAGTTGGTAATATTCACATTTATTTAATCTGAGTTTTTGTTATTAATCAATATTGTCTTAATTGTTGGTTAGACTTCATCATGTAAGGTGATTTCACAGGATAATAGGGCACTTGTCATTAAAGTTGCGCTTGGCTTGACAAAATAATGCATTCAGAAAGATAAGGTTGGTGTTTAGAGTTAGTGGGAAGACTTGTCTTGAACATGGTCGAAGGATCTAACTGACAGGTATAAGATTGCTGGAATTTGCCCGTAAGAACCAAATAGTAGGGTTTATGATTTGTTCTCAAGAAAGGAATAATTAATTGGATGAAAAGTGAAACTGGTTGGGGATAGTGGCTTGTTATGATTAGCCTCAAGCGCTAAGTTAATGAATGTACACCGAAAGAGGAACAAAATGAATAAAATTGATTGGGCTGTAATACCTGTTGCGGGAATGGGTACACGGATGTTACCGATAAGTAAGGCATTTCCCAAGGAGTTAATTTCGGTGATTGATCGCCCTTTGATTGACTGGATTCTTGATGAAGTTTATCAATCAGGGATCAATAATGTTGTCTTTGTCAGTCATCCCTCTAAAACCAGTATTGAAAACTATCTGGCGGATCATTCGCTGGAAAAACTGTTACAGGCGCAAGGTAAAGATGATCTGGTGAGCAGTTTAAATCTATCTAAAGCCAAAAAACTTAATCTTGTTTTTGTTAATCAGGATCAACCTTTGGGATTGGGTCATGCGATTAATTGCGCTCGCGCAATAATTAACGATCAGGATTTTGCTGTTTTATTACCAGATGTTTTAATCGCTAAAAGCCATGCCGCCCAGTCAGGTGATACGCTCTCAGAGATGGTGAAGTATACTCAAGAACACAATAAGTCAACTATTCTGGTAGAAGCTGTTCCTATAGAGAAAACATCTGACTATGGAATTGTTGCATTAAAAAACAATAGTATGGAAATCACCGCGCTGGTCGAAAAACCTCAATCTGAAAATGCGCCATCTAATTTGGCAATTGTTGGTCGTTATGTTTTTACTTGCGGAATTTGGAAATATCTGGATTCGACAAAAAAAGGGAGTGGCGGAGAAATACAACTGACGGATGCCATTGAACAACATCTGGCTGATGGACCGGTAGATGCGGTGGTTTTGAAAGAAAG
>CAZKUH010000610.1:0-1595 GCA_964555895.1 uncultured Enterobacterales bacterium | reverse complement strand
ACTTATGCAGATATTTCTGGTTGGGCAGGAACCATTGATGGATATCATAAGGGCGCCCGGCATGGAGCAGTTGCATCAGCGATTAATTGCCGCCGCTCAGTTAAAGCCGCTGGATTTTAAGCAAACAGTTGATTATATTGAATATCGGTTGAGCTGTGTCGGCTGGACGAATGATCCGTCTTTTACTGATGAGGCTCTGAGTCTTATTCATAAATTTAGCGCAGGAGTCCCTCGCCGGATAAATCTTATTTGTCATCGTCTGTTTTTACATGCGGGTTTAAAGGAAAAGCATGAATTACTTGGTGGCGATGCGTTGCAGGTGATTGTTGAGCTGCACCGTGAAGGATTATTAACGCCGGTTGCCATGCGCGCGCTGGGCGAATATGTTGGCGGAATCAAAGACATGGCTGCGGGTTAAATCAAAGCTAGATATATCACTACGGCTAGCAATTTTTAGTCAGTGGTTGTTTTATGACACCCCTGAACATTCTTAATAAAAAACCTTATATTTCAGTTATCGCCGGCCTGGCTGTTATAGCTATGCTATTTTTGCCCCTGGATGCTGGTAATCTATGGATGCGTGAATTCTTTAATACGGGTCATACGGTTTTATTTTTTTTTCTGGCCATTATTTTATATTTTTGGTTAGAGTCAAATTATCACTTTTCCAGTGTAATAAAGGTTTATTTTCTGACGGTGTTAGTGGGGTTGCTGCTTGGTGCTTTTATTGAGCTGTTGCAGGGGATGTTGCAAAGAGAAAGTAGTCTGGATGATTTAATCAGGGATGTTTTTGGGCTATTGTCAGGACTGAGTTTTATATTGTTCATGCACCAGAAATATTTGCTAAATAAAGTGCTGGCTATAATATTTGTTCTGGTTTTTTCAATAGCGGGAAGTATTTCACTTATACAAATAAGTTGGCACTATCTGCAGCGAGAAAAAGCTTTTCCTATGCTTACGCAACTACAGGAAGGCTGGACGTCAAGCTTTGTTCATTTTGATCGTGTCAGGTTGCTGAAATCAGTAGCTGTAAGGAGTAAAAATAGTAAGGGTATGTTTCATTTGCGGTTTGATCCGGGTATGTATCCGGGTCTTAGTATCGTTGAGCCTGAAGAAGATTGGTCGGCATATGATCAATTGCGGTTTAATGTTTATTCGGACAATAGTGAAGATATAGTGTTGACTTTACGTGTGCATGATAAGGATCATAATCAAAAATATAGTGATCGTTTTAATCAGTCATTTATTATTCGCCATGGGTTAAATAAAATGACGGTGAGTTTAAGTCGCATTAGAAATGCGCCGGTAAATCGAAAGTTGGATTTGGCACATGTTGCGGGTTTGAAGTTGTTTCTGGTTGATGTAAAGAAGCCTGTATTCCTTGATGTGAGCGACATTTTTCTTTTGATGTAGCTCTGCTATTGTTGGTTTTGCATGACTGCGTTAATACGGGGAAAGTGGTAAAATTCGCGACCATCTGTATTATGGCGGGTAGGGATTTGCATTTGCATTTTTTAAATGGGATTAAGATTTGCTTGGTGTAGGAAAGGAAAAAAAAATAGAAAAAGGTGTAGGATGGGAAAAAAGGGGGCCCC
>CAZKUH010000609.1:0-1597 GCA_964555895.1 uncultured Enterobacterales bacterium | reverse complement strand
ATAAACCTTTGAGAGGGCACAAAACTGTCCAACTAGTAAGAGCCCACTCGTCCGCTCCACGCAGTGTTAGAAAAAAAAGCACAGAGTTTGCTCTGGCGCAGGTTATTCCTTAGTTGTTCTGACTGCTTGCAAAGAACTTGTATAATTTCTTGTTTAGCCTCAACGAAATCATTCCAAAGTTATTTCTGGATTAAATAGCAGCGCGTTTACGATGTTAGCTTATATCTATCGAGTTCTTTGTCTAGTGCGGAGTTCACACGAACTATCCAGCGAGCAATGATTCCAACAGCTTTTTCATTATTCGCTGCTTCATTGCCAATTGATAGTCTTAGCAAAGTAGCTGCCATTTTGTTATAATCTTGTTCCCTATTGGCTTCTGAAGAACATGAACTAAACTCTTTCAGCATGGCTGCAAATACCCGAGGGTTTAAACCTAGCTGTTTAAAGGCATCGACTGAACCATCTTTGAAGCTATCGATAATAATATCTTTAGACTGAGCGCTATAACGGCTACGCTTAAGAGCCTGTATTACCATCAAGGTCTGGAATGCCCAAACTGCTTCCGCTGGATTGGCTGAAAGCTGGTTTTCCTTAATATCAAGTTGTTCCGCTATAAAAGCTAGTATTTTGTCTAGCCCCATCGTCTGCACTAAATTTGGCAGGTGGGCCAGTAATTCGAGAGGTGTCCTTTTTTTCTTGAAGAAACTCATGATATTAAGATCCCCTATAGGTTGTAAAGAAGTACCACCGAACTTACTTCCTAAAACGAGACCGCAGATTAACAGGACTCACTCAAAAGTCATTCGAAGTCGATTAATTGATATTTCGCATTTTCGTCTGGTCTTGTTTCTTGCGGGGATATCTCTTTTCTATCCGCTTGAGAAATTGCTGGAAAATTAAGTATATTTGACCACAAAGCTCGAAATAAATCTTGGCGGCAAGCTTTGTTTTTGAATTATCAGCGAGCTCGACCTTGAGCCGCATACAGTCGCCTACAAAACCGTTTACAATTTCCTGAATCCGTGAAGGTTTCTCGTGATTGTTTCACTCAGATGCCTTATCCTATGCGTGTTATCGGTAACCGATTTCCCATATCACCCATCACCTGGGAGGTGAAGGATGCGTTTGGAACTGGAGCGACCGGTCAAAGGCCAGGCCCTTAACGGCTCCGACGAAAGCTTGACGAGGCATTCTGGCTTGGCTTTGATCGGACTTTTGTTGCAGAAAGATTTCACTACGACGTCGTCTGAACTGCACCCTTTTTGAAAATATTGACAACCGGGAGATTTCTCACGCCGATGTCACGGTCTCTTATCTTGGAGTTCTGGTGCAAGGCAAAAGTGACTTTGACCCTATTGAACCTTTGCGAGACGACCCTTTTTTCAACAAGGGCTTACAGTGTCGGACGTTCCTTCGTCCCTCACGCTGCGGCAGCGGCTGCATAGGGCACTCAAAGAAGACTGGCAAGCCATCCTTCGTGAAGATCCGCTTCCATGTTGAAAAGCGTTGAGGTGACGTTGACCTCGGCGATCCGGGACTTGATTCCCCTCGATGGGGATGTCTCCCCCTTTGATAACTCCGGCACCAAAAAAGAAGG
>CAZKUH010000608.1:0-1611 GCA_964555895.1 uncultured Enterobacterales bacterium | reverse complement strand
GGCCGTGCGCGATTCGAACGCGCGACCAATTGATTAAAAGTCAACTGCTCTACCGACTGAGCTAACGGCCCATATTCGAGGCGCATATGATACAGTTTTTTCTCTTTATGACAACCTCAAAATGAGTTTTAAGTGATTTTTTTTAATCTTTCTCTTCTATCCAATGCTGTTGAATAGCTTCGAGAATACGTTCGCCACCTCTGTGGGCATCGTCATTGAATCCATTCAGTTCAATGACCCAACGATGTAGATCAGTAAAGCGAACTTTTAAAGGATCTATATCAGGATGGGTTTCACAGAGTTCAATGGCGATCTCTAGTGTATCGGTCCATTTCAATTCCACATTTTCCTCCTAATGTTTTTCAGACACCTGATTTATAGTGTATTTGGGGATCTCTACCACCAGGTCTTCATCGGCGATCATTGCCTGGCAACTTAATCGAGATTCTGGTTCTAATCCCCAGGCTTTATCCAGCAGATCTTCTTCCACTTCATCCGCTTCTGCAAGTGAATCAAAACCTTCTCTGACAATCACATGGCAAGTGGTACAGGCGCTAGCCATTTCACAAGCATGCTCAATTTCTATGCCATTATCCAAAGCCACATCAATAATTGTCTTGCCTTTTTCCCCTTCAAGTTCTGCGCCTTCAGGACAAAGTTCCGGATGAGGTAATATAATCAATTTTGCCATTTGTTTAACCTTATAATCTTAATCTATTCATTGGAATTACAATTCATCTATGGTATTGCCGATTAACGCTTCGCCAATACTGGCATTCATTCTTTTCGCCGCAAAGGATTGTGAAGTCATATCCAGGTGTTCTATGGCCGACTTGATGGTTTCCAGCTTATCTGAATTCAAGCTGGCACGCAGCCGTTTGACTGAAAGATGTAAAGTACATAATTCAGCTTCCGATAATAAAGCTGCATCTTTTTGCAGCGCGGATTCTATGGCGATTAGCACACGTTCACCTTCAACTTTTTGCTCGTTGAAGTTTCGTTGTTTTAAATCTTGTTCCGCAAAATTCACTGAAGATTGAATCATTTCGGCCATCTCATCCGCAGTCAACCCATAAGTTGGTTTTACCTCAACAGTGGCTTCGACCCCAGAGTTTAATTCCATCGCCGTCACATTTAACAGACCATCGGCATCAATTTGGTAAGTGATTCTGACTTTTCCTGCACCAGCCACCATCGCAGGTATCCCTTGGAGCGTAAAATTTGCCAGAGAACGACAATCAGTAACCAATTCTCTTTCTCCCTGTAAAACATGGATGAGCATGGCGGTTTGACCATCTTTGAAGGTAGTGAAATCCTGTGCTCTAGCGACTGGGATTGGTGTATTTCTAGGGATAATTTTTTCCACTAGGCCTCCCATGGTTTCAACACCAAGAGAAAGTGGACAAACGTCCAACAGTAATAACTCGGTATTGGGTTGATTACCAATTAAAACGTCCGCCTGAATAGCCGCACCCAAAGCCACCACACTATCAGGATCGATCGACACCAGCGGTTCTCTGCCAAAGAACTGTCGCACTTTCTCTCTGACCAATGGTACGCGCGTGCTCCCGCCAACCATGACCACATCCTTTATTTCATCCTTATTGATCT
>CAZKUH010000607.1:0-1617 GCA_964555895.1 uncultured Enterobacterales bacterium | reverse complement strand
TCATTCTTATAGAGCGGTTCACTATCAAGATTCCAAAGGTAATAGTGATTATTATACGCCTGAAGGATTGAGTATGAGAAAGGCATTTTTACGCAATCCCGTGAATTTTAGATACATTGTTTCAGGCTTTCAAAAACGCCGATTTCATCCTATTTTAAAACGCTATAAAGCCCATCAAGGTATTGATTACAGTGCAAAAAAAGGTACGCCCGTGTATGCAGCGGGTGATGGAAAAGTAATAAAATCTGCCTATAATAAATATAATGGTAACTATGTTTTTATTCAACATAGTCCAAAGTATATGACCAAATATTTACATTTTTCAAAACGAAAAGTAAAAACTGGCCAGCATGTTAAACAAGGCCAAGTCATTGGTTTGGTGGGAGACACAGGGCTGGCTGAAGCCCCTCATTTGCATTACGCTTTTATGGTCAACGGTGTTTATAGAAACCCCAAAACCATCAAACTACCTCAGGCCAAACCTATCGCTAAAATCGAAAAAATTAACTTTAAAAAACAAGCTAAACCCTTTATCGCAAGACTTGAATTAGAAGATAAACTCTATCGTGCACAACTGGCTTTTGTTTCCAAAACCACAACCAAATGAATCGACCCTTTGCTAATCTTTATATTGGTTTAATGTCAGGAACCAGTCTCGATGGAATTGATGCCGCATTAATGGATTTTAGTCAACACGCTGAAACCATTAGCACCTATTATCAACCTTTCTCTAAGCAGTTAAACCAGCAATTAAGCCGTCTGACTCAAGCCAGTGACAATGAAATCGAACGTATGGCTAAAGCCGAGCAACTATTAGCCATGGAGTATGCATCAGCGGTTAAAACACTACTGATCCAAGCCCAGATCTGTGCAGATAAAATTACTGCTATTGGTGCTCATGGTCAAACTATCAGACACCTTGCCAACGCCAGCAACACAGATGGCTTTTCAATTCAATTATTAGACCCCGCTAAATTAGCCGTAGAAACGGGTATCGATGTTGTGAGTGATTTTAGGAGAAAAGATATCGCTTTAGGTGGTCAAGGCGCACCATTAGTTCCAGCGTTTCATCAATTTATTTTTTCCTCAAGGGATCAATCCAGAGTTGTCATTAATCTCGGCGGCATTGCCAATTTAACTTTTTTACCCAAACAAAAAACCTGTTTAGGCTACGATATAGGACCGGCCAATACGTTAATTGATCACTGGTATCGTCTCCATAATAAAGGGCAATATGATAACCATGGAGAATGGGCAAGAACGGGTAAACCTCACCAACAGCTTTTACAAAAACTACTCGACGACCCTTATTTTAAAAAATCTTTTCCTAAAAGTACCGGGCCTGAATATTTTAATCTAGAATGGTTACAAAAATATCTAACTGATTTTATCGCTTTCAGAGCGGAAGATGTTCAGGCGACTCTGATAGAACTGAGTGCCTACAGTATTGGTGTGGCGGTTAAATCTCTGGATTGTTGTGGAGAAATTGAAGTCTTTTTCTGTGGGGGAGGCTGTCATAATTATTTTTTAATTGAACGGATAAACTCTTTTTTAAAACAAACAACCCATACCACAAAAAGACTGTGTTGAGTACCGTTGTCAAAAATGCGGCTTTAG
>CAZKUH010000606.1:0-1621 GCA_964555895.1 uncultured Enterobacterales bacterium | reverse complement strand
TAAGTACCTACCTATGAACCTGAGCTGAGGTTGTTTGAAAAATAAATGCAGGATTTGTTCAGGTGAAATCATGAAATTTGAAGTGAGAAATTGAAAGAAAAAACCAGGAATATGAGGTTTATTTATCAGTAAAAGCCGGGATAATAAAATAAAACTTCGCCCCTTTGCCTTCGCTTTCTTCAGCCCATATTTTACCATGATGATTCTGAATGATCTCTTTACAGATAGCTAGCCCCAAACCTGTACCACCGGCACCGGTATTAGTATGACTCGATTGCATAAATTTATCAAATACCCGGTTCAGTTCATTCGAAGGTATACCAATACCTTCATCCTCAATGGAAAAACATAGAGCAGGTAATTCTTCTCGGTCCGTTTCTCTTCTGCCAAGAACCATAGACGCATGTAAAATTTGTATATTGAGAATGGCATTTGTTGGAGAAAATTTGATCGCATTGGCCAATAAATTAGTGATGACCTGATGAATACTTGATTTGTCAAAAAGGCCAGGTTGCAGGCTTTCATCTGCTTTAATATTTATTGAAATGTTTTTCTCTTTGAACTGAAATTCAAGTTGAATAATAGCTTCTTCTACCACTTGCATGAGATTATTTTTTTCCAGGGAAAATATTTGTTTCCCTGCTTCCAATTTCGATAAATTCAGGATGTCGTTGACAAACTCCAGCAAGCGGGTGCCACTTTGATTGATACGTTCAAAATATTTCCCTAACCTTTCACTGTCTCCGTCCGCACGTTTTTTAAATCCCTGCGAGGAGAAGCTGAGAATGGCATGCATCGGTGTTCTGAGTTCATGGGTGACATTGGCCAAAAACTCACTTTTTGATTTGTTGGCTAGTTCAGCAGCCTCTTTCGATTTAACCAGGTCTAAAGTTCTAAGCTCAATAGTTTCTTCAAGTTTGGAGTTGATTTCAAACAAGGCTTGTTCGGATTGTTTTCTTTTAATCACCAAGGCAATTTGCCGACAGACAAATTGCAAAATTTTCTCATCTCGTTCCTGGTACATAAATGCTTTATTATAACTCTGAATGACCAGCACACCGAGTGTTGAATCTTTGTATTTTAAGGGTACTCCGAGCCAATCACTGGCGGCGGGGCCATGAAGATTGATCAGCCCCTGAGATTCCATTTCCAGGATTTGGCTATTATTCCGATGTATCATTTCTCCGGATTCCAATAGATAACCAGTCATAGATTTTTCAGACATTTGCACTGGAAAGGTCGTGAGTTCATCCCAGTCCACATTATCTTCAGTATCGACAAAATAGACAAACTTTAATTCATTTTTACTTTTGTTATAAAGTGTTATGAAAAGATTTTCTGCATACATGAGTTCTTTAATAGAAAGATGAAGCGCTTGATAAAAATCTTCCAAGCTGTCGGTTTCTGAAGCAATTTCTGTAATACGAAACAGTGCATTTTGAATCATCAAAGATTCTGCGAGAGAATCTTTCAATTGCTGGATTTGTTGATCCGGTGATGATGGCATGAATTCTATCTTCAAAGATATATAGATTAATCAATAATATAGAGTAGAAAGTGTTTATCTTCCACCTTATATACCCGCATTTTCAGGTGCCACGGGTATATATCCATCATAGGT
>CAZKUH010000605.1:0-1628 GCA_964555895.1 uncultured Enterobacterales bacterium | reverse complement strand
CCATGCTTGAAATGACTGTGGAAAAAATGATAGTGACTCGTCAATTATAAAAAAATACCCTTATTTTAAATAACTTAGTTTGATGCGACCTATGCTGAAGAAAAAAGTATATTTAGTAAACTATCACCGTAATTAAATCTTTATCAGAAACTATTCTTCTCATTTTAAATAATCCTTTATTTCAATTACTTTTGCTTTTTTAGGCTCTTGGATAAGTGTTATAGGGAAATCAATAAGTTTCTCTAAGAATTTAGAGGTTACTTTGAACTCTTCTGCCAAACCATATATAGAAATTCCAAGCTCACTATTTATTGCTTTAAGAGATATCTCTAACAGTTCCGCTTTTTCTAAAGCATGCACCTCTCCCCCCTCATCTTTTTTAAGACCTTGTTTGGAAAAATAAATGTTTGCTCTTCTATATTCAGCTGGCCCAATTAACTGGAGGTCAAAAGCTCGCCGAACAATAGCTTGAACACTCACATTCCAGCGCTTTTTCATTTCATATAATGCTTTCCAATTAAAACGAATCGATTTTGGATATTCTCGTATAAATACATGTTTGGGTAATAGAAACGCACTAGCAAAATAATGCGCTTGATTCTCAGTTTCTCTATCTCCTGTAACTTTACCTTGATGCATAACCAAATGGCCACACTCGTGTGCCAAGTCAAACCTCATGCGAGTAGGAGCCGTTTTTGAAGAGCTTCTCACTATAACAGGCCTTCCTCTATCAATAGATAAAGCATCTACCCTGTCAGACAGACTACTAAACGAAGTAACTACAGCACCAGCTCTCTCTAACACTCGTACCATGTTAGTAATTGGTTTATCATAGCTTAACTGCCAATGATCACGACAAAGAGCAACTGCTTTTTCAATATCACTTTTGTTATGCACTTCCACGTGTGGAAAGTTAATTTTAGGCAAATTAATTTTTGTTTCTATTAATGATATAAATTCGCTAAAAAGAGTACCTCTAGCTGATACTTGCTTTGTTATACTAATAGGAGTTGTTTTGAGCTTCCTAAAGTGACATTGGTCACTTATTACTTCATTAATGGGTAATGTAAAAAAATCAGGGACAACGCCCAAGACATCAGATAAAACTCTTATCATTTCTTCATTAGGCATTTTAATTCCAGCTTCCATTTGGTGAATAAACTGCCTTGTTGTACAAGCTTTTTCTCCAAGTTCACTAAGGGTAAATCCAAAAAATTGTCGTGCTACTCTCAATCTATTGTGATTAAAGTTTTTCATTGTTGGAAGTTATTCTCCTGAATACTTTCTTTTTATGGGTATTGTTACCATAGGAGCATCCAAATTTACACCTTCTATAGGCTGTACTAATTCAGAGCTAATATCAGTGACAAATTCATGAATATTCGCATCCCACCTACAAACAATACTTTTATCTAATGAGCTGCCAAAAAACGAAACTTGAGAAACCTCACCATCAATATCGGTTTCAATTGCAAACCTCCATGCTAGGGAAGCAGCCACTTCGTTGGTAAAATTTAATGAAAGCTGGTTTAATTCTGAAAAGCTACGCCGCATTGTCTTTTCATTTGGTTTTTCAGGTGCCCCCCTGTAAAACCTTATTGGCACTTCCCCAATAGCGAACACAAATT
>CAZKUH010000604.1:0-1645 GCA_964555895.1 uncultured Enterobacterales bacterium | reverse complement strand
TGGCGCGCCCGGAGGGATTCGAACCCCCGACCAATCGGTTCGAAGCCGATTACTCTATCCAGCTGAGCTACGGGCGCATGGTGAGCGCAAGCAATATACTTTACTGCGCTATAAATTCCAATAGATTTATGCGAATATTCTTTCGAATTTACCCTTTCAAGCTTACACACCCCAACCATCGGTTGATTAACCTGGTTGAGGGCTCTATTGACTGACCGTTGGCAATTACCGTTTCCAAAATTGACGTTCGGCTTGCAACTCTCCTAGAAACTGCGCAACAGGCACATAAAAATCGTTGTCTTCCCAATAACCCGTATGGCAACCAGGGTTCCACGAAGTTGCAGCAGATCCGACATTAATTTCAATATCTTCTGCTACCGCTTGCTCAAACTGTGCATTTAAACCTTTTAGCGGATAAGCCACAACATCATCTTTATCGTAAAAGTTATACCATCTAGCCCGCTGCTGATAACTTGGTTCAAGTGCTTTACCAACAACCTTTACCGGGCTGGCAAAATCCGCAGGATTAGAAGCTGCAAATAATGCCATCGGATTACCAAAAGTGATAAAGCCACTAAAAGTATCAAATTGTTCCAAAGCACTGATACCTTTTAATGTGCCTTTTGAAAGTTGCTGCTCACAACGCAAATCCCAGATATAATCAGACATGATAACACTACCAAAAGAGTGTGCGAGTATCAGTAAAGGTGTTTTATCAGCATCAACCCGCCGATGTGAAGCCAGTTTTTTTAACGATTCTCTGACTCGTTCGTGCACCGCCATATAAAGGTTATTTCTGATGCCGTCACGATAAGCGTGTGAAACCCCAAGATAATCCATAAATGAACGGCGTAATGAAGGATAGGTTAAGTCGCCCTTGTAATTGACCCTTTCATGCAACTCGGATATCGCATCCCCGACCAGATCACCCCAGTAGATCTCCTGGAATATTAAATCATCTTCGTTATGGCTTTCGTGTAGTTCAATATAAGATTCAACAATACGATGCTTGAGTTCAACCGAAAAAAATTGGTCTTCAGATCCCAGGCCATGAATAATTGCAATTGCCAGTTTCATAATTAACCCTCCTATTAATGGTTAGACCTAACATATCAGATAGCTGAAAATAACTAAAGCTAAAATACACAATTTGAAACAAAAACAAGATGTTAGAAACAATTAAAGTATACAAATACGCTAATAGTACAACAGACGTCTGTCTAGGCATGATTTTTCTCAACCTTGCTTTCGAGAGAGGTCAGTAAAACTGGCTTTAATGTAACAACAATAAAGGTCGTTGCGTGGCGCTGAGCATTTTTGCCGTAAAGGAACCCAGCAGAAATTCACGAATTCGGCTGTGACTAAAAGCACCCATCACAGTCAAATCAATATTATTTTGTAATTGATAGGCGGCTAATGCTTGTTCAATATTGCCACTAAGTTGTACTGTTTTTAGCTGTAGATCGGCGGTTGCCAAGACTTCAGTGGCGGTTGCCAACAATTCACTGCCATTTTCTCCCACATGAACAACATGACATGAGAGTCCTCTAAATATCGGACTTTGAGCAAGAACTTCCAATGCCTTATGACAACTATCACTGCCATCAATGGCCAGCATAATTTCTTCAGGCTGCTTAAAGGCGGT
>CAZKUH010000603.1:0-1645 GCA_964555895.1 uncultured Enterobacterales bacterium | reverse complement strand
ATAAATCTTGACCTGCTAATCACTATGGGACCATTGCAAGATGCTGATGGCGATACTTTAACCTACACAGTGAATAATTCCAGTAACACGCGGGCAGGTCCTCAGATAAATCAGATCATATTTAATAGTCAGGCAACAGGCACATATACCTTTAACGTAGCGGTCAGTGATGGAATCAATAATCCTGTTACCGAAACGATAACCGTCGTCGTTAATGGCGCCGTAACTTCTAAATATGTCACGGGCAGAAATATAATTACAGCATCATTGGGTTCAAGCCCCCCCGCAAAAGGAGAAACCAGAGTCGATCCTGTCACAGGCACAAGAATTACTCGTCTCACTGATGCAAACGATCTACCAGGAACGCCAGATGCTCTTATAGTTTACTCACGTTACACGCCAGAGAACTCTACGGGTCAATATTTCCTTGCTTTTGGTGCCAACTCAACCTCCAGCTGGGTAATTGAAAGAGCATCGGGACGCGTTGTGGCAAAATTACGCTACGATTCCACCAATCAAATCGGTGAAAATCACGAAGTTCGCTGGGATACTTCAGGGAAATATCCAAATCGTATTTACTTTGTTCAAGGAATGAAATTTTATATGATTGATGATGTAACCAATCAGGATCAAACACGAAAGGTTATTAAAGACTTCAGCGCCTTAATCCCGGCTGCCAGTAAAATTTATAATGATGTTGAGGGTGACAGCTCCCTCGACAGCGATCATTGGGCATGGATGGCTTCTCACTACAACGGTACAACTTATGTCGTTGATGCTTTTATCCACTACCAAGTCTCGACAGACACTGTCAATACACTAAAACCTGCCGATTTAGCAGGCTCTCCCCTTGATCATTATGCATCCAACGCAACCTTTCCAAGACCCAACATGGTTGAAATATCTCCCTTGGGAACAGGTATCGTTCTCCACTATGGTAGGGCTTGGGGAACAACATCTTACGGAAGCCGCTCTGCCGATATAGGTACCTGGTTTGATGGACCACACTTATGGCCGCTAAATTTTGACTATAATCAGAAAACGCCAGTAAAAATTTCTGTAGGCGAAACACATTCGGGCTGGTCATTTGATGCCAATGGCGATGAATATTTTATTAGTCAGAATAATCGTACTGACAAGCTTGACGCCATAAAAACGGATGGTACAAATGCCGGTTATAACAACCGTATTGAAGTTGCCTCTCACAGTGATTTTGGCTGGAGTAATGGCTTTCACTACGGAAAAATGCCTCAGTCAAAAAGTGGCTGGCTATTCATCAATACCTATACACCAATGGCTAGTAACAATACTGAATGGGGTGCTAATCAATTAATTTTCATGCAATTAAAATCTGAAACAAACAATCCGGTAGTCTGGAGAATTGGCTCAAATTATAATAAATACAGTGGAAATTACCGGGATGAGGCACCTGCGGCTATCAATTTATCGGGTAATCGAATTTATCTTTCCAATAATTGGGGCGGCATGTTAGATCACCGAGAAGTGTTTGTTTTTGAACTTCCCGATGATTGGCAAAATAACCTGTAACGCCTGACTCCACTGCTAATACAATCGAGTATGCCCATACTCGATTGTATTTTTAATACTCATTAAGATGTTTTTCAATAAAGCAACTTAGTAATAC
>CAZKUH010000602.1:0-1654 GCA_964555895.1 uncultured Enterobacterales bacterium | reverse complement strand
GGAGCCGTCAGATTTACAGTCTGATCCCTTTGGCCACTCGGGAACCCCTCCAAATATATTTATTCACCACTTCTCTTAACTCATGGGTTTCGCATAAGATTCAGAGAGCGCGCATAATGCCAACATGTACAACAAAAATCAAGCAATATTCGTTCGTGGGAACCACAAAGATCCCATTAAAAATGGTGCCGGCTGAGGGACTCGAACTCTCGACCTACGCATTACAAGTGCGTTGCTCTACCAACTGAGCTAAGCCGGCACTAACACTCCAAATAGGAGGGAGGCAAATTCTAGTGATTTACTCGTTGGAATTCAATGTCTTTACAACTTTTTTTTGCAACTTCTGCCACAAATTGTCCTTTCATGTCCTTAATCAGGCTATTTTGCACAATTTCTGCGGAATTTTTCTTATCAAAGAGCATAAAGACGATGCGATAGATGATCTCTTCTCTCACTCTCTCGGCTATTTTAAGTACAATTTTTGGCAGTTTTTTTCTGGCGCGACTTACACTTTTTTCAGCATTTGCCCGAGAAGAAAATACCCCGAGAGAAATAGCGCGCTGCCATTGACCTTTGGTGATTAAAAAAGCATCTAATCCAGCCTTTTTAACCTGCTTCATCTTGCGCTTGGATTCTTTATAATTGCTTGAAGGTGCCACCATCACCAAATATCCAGCAGACCGTAATTTTGTTGTCTGTTGTTGAGTGAATTTAACGGCTTCTTGCGACAGGTATTGACTAAAATGTCTGGCTTGTCTTTTTGTTAATGGCATTAAAGAATAGCAGGTTTCTGACTGTTCTTCAGTTTGCCTGCTGTTGCCAGCTTGCCTGGCTAATTTTTTCTGGGGTGGTTCAATCACCGGCTGCTTGTTACTAACCGAATCTGCCATGGTATCGACTAGCAGTGTTTCATTATCAGCTAAAGGTTCTTCACTACTGAGTAATTCGACATCGACTAAGGACGTTTTATTGCTTAAAGTCTCAATCTTTTTAGCTGCTGTTTTGTCTGGCGACTTATTGACTATGATTTTTTCTGACTGAACTAATTTGATTTTATCGGTATTATCTGGTGTCAGTTGTTGTTTTTTTAGCGTATCACCTGTAGCCAAGTCTTGGTTTGCATTATTTTCAGTTATTGTTAGCGGATTATCTTGGTCGTTTTTTTCAAGAAGATTTTGCTTGGTCGGGAAGGCTGTCTTGGTTACATTTTCATCGTGCTTTTGAGCTGAAACTGTATTAACAACTGGCACGGTTTTCTCGATGTTGGTCATGACAGCTTTTAACTGTGGTTGAATATCTCCTTTCTCAGACACCCTATCCATCGCTGATATTGGCGCCATTTCAGTGGCTTTTTCCGGCTTGATTAACTGCACTTCAGCAGAATTCACCAACAACGATACCGCTTGTTGATTATTGGGGACAGGTTGGTAGTGACTAAAATGCCAAAGAGCAATAGCGACATTGGCTAATATTGCCAGATATAAAAACCACTTCAACATAAATTAATTTTACCCATTATTTTGTCTGATTTGCAGACCTTGTAAAACCAGCTCTTTATCATAAACATTTTCCCAGGCTAAAGCGCGAGACAGTGTGAGTCCATCACCACCCGTGATTAACAATAGTCCATGGTGATGAAGCTTGTGAAATTGTT
>CAZKUH010000601.1:0-1663 GCA_964555895.1 uncultured Enterobacterales bacterium | reverse complement strand
TCTTAGGATGATACACTTTCTGTTTAGGCAAACACTTGGCCTAAACTAACAAGCAGTTGCTGATCATTTTTTTAAAGTCAATCCGCATAATTCTGAAAAACCACAAGCAAGATTAATGTTCTGTATTGCCTGACTTGCTGCGCCCTTTAATAAATTGTCCAGTACACAAAAAATGGTCGCTTGTTTGCCGTCTGCTTTTACTGAGATTCCGCCGATGATAGCATGACATTTATTTTGTACAGTCCGAATTTCGGGGATTTCTTTTTGCACTTTAATTAAGGTTGCCTGGCAGTAAAAATCACTAAAATATTCAGTCAATTTTTGGGCGTTCCATTTACTGGATAATTGTAGGTGAACCGTCATATTGATGCCACGGAAGAAATCTGCAACATGCGGGGTGAACTGAATAGTCTCACCTAATTGGAATGAAACTTCTTTCTCATGTAGATGATTTACGGCTGCGTAGGGAAGGAAATTGTATTTGAGTCGTTGCGGATTATTTTTGTCGCTGGGGTTTGTTCCTGCGCCACTATATCCTGAAACACCAAAACAACTGGGGGTATTCGCAAGTTTATCTTTTAGAGGCATCAGGATCAGTTGCATTGCAGTGGCATAACAACCAGGATTACTTATTCTGCTGATTTTCTGAAGATCAACAGTTAAGTTTTGCTGAATAATTTCAGGGATCATATATTGCCAATTTTCAGCAAATCGATAATCGGCGGATAAATCAATAATCAGTGGTACTTTGTTTTGCATATGGGTTAGTGCATCCACATAAGGCGCAGCCAGACCATTGGGTAACGCTAACACAATGATATCTGTCTCACGTTGAGTAATCTGTTCAGGTGTGATAGCTGCAACGGTAATTTGTGGGTCGGTTTTTTTCCATTCAGGCAAAATTGCGGATATTTTTTGTCCAGCGAAAGCTCTTGAACTTAACCAGGCTATTTTAATATACGGGTGATTATTAATGAGATGCAGCAGTTCTTTACCGACATGGCCACGAGCACCCAATAAACCCAGACTTAACTTTTTTGTTTTTAATGACACCATTTTTATCGACTCTTTTTCATCGTTTTTTGTGGTTGATCTTTGTCATAGTACGGTGGCCTCTTTTTCAAGTATTGCCATTATACAGCGTTGAATTTGTTCAAAACCATTTAAACCATACCAAAAAATAATCCATGCACCATATTTATAACAACCGTCGGACTGCTTGAAATAAAACTGATTAATGGCATTGTTTTTTCTGGAGCGCCAGATAAGTTGCGGATGCTTTTCTCGCACCATATTCCATACCGCTCTCCCCAAACCTTCACCTTTAGCATCATCAGCTACAGCATACTTGTCCAAAAATGGCAGGCCATTAAGCTCAGTAACAATCGCTGCAGCTCGGTAACTATCTGTGATATACGCCTGTGATAATTTAGTTTTTGTAAAATAATCATCGCTCAAATTTTTACCGAAACTATTTTCGATAAGCGATTTCAATTTAATTTTGTCGATGCTAGACCAATCGTGGTATAGCTCGATTGTTTCTCCTTTTCTAATCAATGTCCCGGATCCACGATGTGTAAAGAGTTCTTTGGCTAGATGGGCGGGTTCTGTGATAGAGATTGAAGAGGAGAGTGGTAGTTTATTTAAAATAGATGCCGCCTGC
>CAZKUH010000600.1:0-1666 GCA_964555895.1 uncultured Enterobacterales bacterium | reverse complement strand
TGGAAAGCCTAGCAACGTCAACCAATCATCAATCGATTGACCTGTTAAGGTTTCATAAGCTGAAGTGCTTTTATATCTTCCCGTTCGTCGTGGGCGTAAATTGTGCCATGCTTTAAATAACTCTAAAAACCCTTGACTCACTCCCTTTCTTACGTACATATAGGGGCGTAATATGGCATTAAACCCTTCGATGGCGCTCGAGGCTCGATGTCTTTTTGTCAGTAGCTGCTCCACTTTTATCATCAAGGTATCCGCGTTCTTTTCATTTAATGTTTTGCGAAGGTAATTGTAGGCGGCCAACATTTTCTGATGAACGAGCGGTAATTTCTTCTTGTCTATTTTTTTCAATGAACGCTTATACTCAAAAAAATAACAAGCAAGGGCTACCATATCCTCTGGGTATTCTTCACATAAGGCTATTTGTTTTTGATAAAAGTCTGCCGTAGCTAACGTGAGACCTTTTAACCTGTTTTTAATGTAACGCGCTGCATCAGAGCAGTCAGGGTGCCTTGCTTTTTTCAAATATCTGGCGCTGAGCTTCAATAAGGTTTGCGCTGAGTTAGGTGACATTAAATTGAAGAAAGTATTAATATGAACACTGCTCAATGCACGATGAAGATAAGAATAAGCAAGATTGGCATAGTCAGAGCGAGCAACCGATTTATTGCACTGTAGCGTGACAAGCGCTAATGCTTCCTCAATTTTTTCTTTGTTATTATCTCTCGCCTTATCAAGTGCTTTGGTTAGTTGGTACTCTTCTTCTATTAGACGATATGCGCGTTTTTCAACTTTAAAAACAGACTTTGAGGTGATGTATAAAGCATGAAAGGCATCGTCACGTTGCTCACATAAAGGAAACACCGCCTTAACCCCTTTAGTCATTCCTTTGGCTCCATCTTTGATAATATGCTGTAAATCCAGTCCTTGAGATTTTGCCTCATTTAATATTCTAGCCCATGTTTCCCCATCTCTAAATGTTTCGTGGGCTAACGAAAAAAGAAAGCCACTATCTAAATCAATCCCGGCCAGGACAGGCTCACCTTGGCAAAAAAGTTCATCAATCGCGGCTGAAGTTATCTTCGATAAATCAACGGTTGCATTGAAAGCAGCAGCATTGGTTTGAGCTTCAATTTGTAAGGCCTGAATATAACCAAAGCTACAAGTAACACCAGGATAAATAAGTGGGATGGTGTCTTCAATAGCGCGAATGGAATTAACGCCGGTCATAGAAAGTGCAATAATAGTACGTTTGAGCTGAGGTATATCGACCGTCACTTTTGTTGCACAGCCAATAGGCGTTAGTGATGTACTGAGTATAGATAATCCCTCTTCTCTAACTTTGCGAACTGTTTTTCTAGAGACATTAAATTCAGAAGATAGTTGAGAAATATCACCATAAGCTTGGCAAGTGGTCGCCTTTGCGAGAAGATGTAATTTATCTGAGGAGTTTAGCGGTGTGCGATCTAGTATTGGCATATTGAAATTTTTGTAATTTTTTGTGGTGATGAATTATCTCAAATTTCAACGCTAACTCCTCAGGTTTTTTTATATTAATTGGCACCCTAGGAAATCAGTGCCCAAAAAACTTAACACATGATTTTACTATTTAACTTAACCAAAAACACAAACCGAAACAAGTGCAAAATTTGATTATAAAACACCAGCC
>CAZKUH010000599.1:0-1674 GCA_964555895.1 uncultured Enterobacterales bacterium | reverse complement strand
ATTTCACTCAAAATATATTCCCTTGTCGCTGGGATTTTGTAAAGATACCTTTTTACGGGAGAACTTAATTATGCCTCAAGCTATGCTACCTTTATTCCCTTTTGGGGTAACGGAAATCAACGCCCTATTGGCTGTTAAAAATGAAAACGGGCAAGTTGTCTATTTTAATGGCAGCATGCCTATTTTTAGCCATGGTGAAAATGATAAAGCCTCATTCAAAATGATCACCGCCCAATTTTGCGCTAATGGCAGTGCAAAACAAGTTGAGATCATGCGTGCGTTTGGTGTGACCGCTATTAGCGTGAAACGTGCCGTAAAATGTTATCGCCAATATGGCGCAAAAGGTTTCTTCACCCCTCAAAAACGCAGAGGCTCTGTGGTCTTTACCATGCAGGTATTGACGCAGGCGCAATCATTACTCGATGATGGTTTATCTGGCGCGCAAGTAGCTGAAAAATTAGACATCAAACCCAATACCTTTTCTAAAGCCATCAAGGCCGGTAGACTTCACGTTTCATCAAAAAAAAATCGTTAATTAACCCCAGCTCGACTAAAAGTGAGCGAAGCGACATCGATAATGAAGCCACGCTTGGTATGGGTGCAACCGACATTACTGGGCGGATAGCGGCCAGCATTGGCGAATTAAGCAATGTTATGCCGGATTTCAACCCCGCTGTTGATGTTCACACCGCAGGCGTTTTATTTGCTTTACCTGCTCTGTTAGCGTCGGGGCTGCTTGAAAGTGTTGAAGAATATTTCGAACTCCCGAAAGGTTATTACGGCCTGGATAGCATTTTTTTACTGCTAGCATTCATGGCACTTGCCCGTGTCAAGTCCATTGAAAAACTGCGCTATAGTGCGCCTGGTGAATGGGGCAAACTATTAGGCTTAGATCGTATTCCAGAAGTTCGAACCTTGCGTCAAAAAATTAAACTGCTCAGCGAAAATGCTCAGGCGGAGCGCTGGAGCGAAGCCTTGTGCAAGAAATGGATGGACGATGCACCTGAAGCCACTGGTGTACTGTATATAGACGGGCATGTGCGCGTATACAATGGCCAGCAAACAAAACTGCCTCGCCACCATGTCGCCAGGCAACGATTGTGCCTCAGGGCGACCACGGATTATTGGGTTAATGCGATGGATAGCCAACCGTTTTTTGTGGTCAATAAAGTGGTCGACCCAGGCATGATCAAGGTCATAGAGCAAGATATTCTTCCCCGCTTAGTGCGTGATGTTCCACACCAGCCCAGTGCGCTGCAATTAGAGAAAGCACCGCGACTTCACCGCTTCACGTTGATTTTTGATCGGGAAGGCTACAGTCCAAAATTTCTCAACACGATGAAGGAAAAACGTGTTGCCTGTTTAACGTATCATAAATTCCCCGGTGATGATTGGCCAGAAAGCGAATTTAAGACTCGGCAAGCTCAGTTATCGAATGGCGAGCAAGTTGCACTGCAATTAGCTGAACGAGGGACTTGTCTGAGCAATAAACTTTGGGTACGAGAGATCCGAAAACTTACTCGAAGAGGCCACCAAACCTCTATAATTTGCACCGATTTCACTTCCTGTATTATACCTATTGCCATGTCGATGTTTGCCAGATGGGGGCAGGAAAACTACTTTAAATATATGCGTGAACAATATAATTTAGATAGGCTATCCGATTATTCAGTG
>CAZKUH010000598.1:0-1681 GCA_964555895.1 uncultured Enterobacterales bacterium | reverse complement strand
CGACCACGAAAACTGTTTTGGTATTTCTGCCTTGCTCGTTTGAGTGACTTTTTTCGAGCTTGTTGGCTACAGCCATTGGTGCAATAGCGTTGACCATGGTCGCAAGTAAGTAACCTTTATGAATTTGCCTTTTGGACAGGATTAAGAACCAGTGAATTACTTGCACTAAGAAAATGTGATATTGATTTAGACCGTAAAGTTATTTTTGTCAGAAAAACGCTAGTTCATGGTCGAGAGAAAGGCACCAAAACCAAATCAGGTGAGCGTACTCATGAATTACATAAGCTCGCATTTTTAGTTTTAAAAGCACAATTAAAATAAAATGCACCAGCCAAGAACGAGTATTTTTAAATCCTAAAACCATGCTACCTTGGCGTGATGATCGTCAAATATATAATCAATGCTGGGTTCCTGCATTAAGAAAATCAGGCGTAAAATATAGAAAGCAATACAATACTCGCCATACCTATGCACGTTGGATACAAGAATGAATTCAGTAATTCATTTCACATAGTCTATTGATCTGTTTAAGATAGAAAAATATTAAATTAAGATATGAAAACAATGATAGATAAAGCTGAGATACTTGAAAATGCAAAAAAATGGTTTCATGATACTATTGCAATTAATCACATTAAAAATACCGACAAATTAGTAAACCCAAAAGAATTTAATATTAACCCCTTTACGGCGGTATATTTGGCCAATTTTTTAACTGGAAATTCTTCACCAGAAAGTATAGCTAAAGTATTATTGTTGCCTAGAGTTTTAGGAACATCGATAACAACTTCATTTGGTATGGGAATTCAAAGTTTCACTAATATACTACAGGGTGCATTTGGAAGTACTACTAGCGGTATAGATATTGAATTTATTGATCAAATAGATAAAAAAAGAAAATACTGCCAATTAAAATCAGGTCCAAACACAATCAACAAAGATGATGTAGAAACCATTGCAGGTCATTTTAAAGGAGTTATAAATCTAGCAAGGACGAATGGTCTGAGAATTCCTCACGATGATATGATTGTTGGTGTTATTTATGGCACTCCAAAGGATTTAAGCTCTCATTACAAGCGCATAGATAGGCAATACGATTTTCCTGTCATTATAGGGCAAGATTTTTGGTATAGATTAACTGGCGATGAAAGCTTTTATAAAGATTTATTAGAAGCTATAGGCTCAGTCGCTACTGATGCTGACTATAGCAGTGAGTTTGAGAGAATAATATCTCAATTAGCTTCAAATGATGAAATAAAAAACTTAAGTAAACATGAATAAGATTTGACTAGTAATATGTAGTTATATACAGTTGTAACCATGATCAATGTTTGTAGAAGAAATATAAATGTCTCCTGAATATTACACCATTGCGCAAGTAGCAGATATCCTAAGTATGTCAAAAGAAACACTTAGGCGTTGGGACAAAAATGGAACCTTAGTCCCACAAAATAGAGGAGATAATAATTACAGACAATATCACCGTTCTCAGCTAGAAAAATTTGAACAGGCACAGCTACTTTTTAATACTAAGTGGGATAAAGAAGTAAAAACAAAACCTATTAGACCATATCAGCTTTTAGAACTTTTTGCGGGGGCTGGTGGTTTAGCTATAGGTATGGAGAAGTTCTTCCTTCCGCGCTTTTGTCCCGGTTGTAAACAAAAACTTTCAGTAGAACAG
>CAZKUH010000597.1:0-1687 GCA_964555895.1 uncultured Enterobacterales bacterium | reverse complement strand
GTGTAGTTGCTAAATTGATTACTTACCACCTACTAATTTCAATGGTAGACCCCTTATTTCCCTGACGGGGCTATGGGGAAGATCTTTTTCTACTATTTAAGAACAAGTTAGGAAATTAAAAATCAATTTTATCTGCCCCAATTTGATTTTTGAATCTACTTACAGCTCTCATTTTTAAACCAAAGATTTCTAGGCTTTTGCTTATTATTTATAGCAGTAATCTTCATTTCCCACGGGTCTTCATCCTTCAATTTAACTTCAGAAAACCATACAGCACCATCACCAATCATAATACCTGAAGAACTCGCACCTAAGCCTGAAAATGTTTCACAGTTAATAGTATGTATAACTCTTTCATTAAAGATTAATGAATAATTATTAATAAAATCATTCTCATTAATAATATCAACTCTACTATTTCCCTCAAGAGCATTAATTTTAATAGGGTATGATATTATTTTCGCTAATTTGTTTTTATCCTGATTTTTTACAAGTTTTTTGATTTTTTTAAAAAAATCATTGATTAACTTATCACTTTCAATACCCGAAGGGTGAAACCTTTCAGACAGTTCATTTCCGGGTTCTTCTGGCAAAGAACGAGTGTCAGTTGCTCCAGGTTCTTCTGGCAAAGATGGAGTGTCAGCTGAACATCCAGCCGACAAAAAAAGAACAAACAAAATACTAACTATTCTCATCATTACTATTTATCTCTCGTAACTGTTACTTGGTAGCGCCTAGATTTATACCAATAGCGATAATCATTATTTCTAAAAGTATTGTATCTTCTGTTGCTTCTATATTGGAGGCCTTTGACAACTTTCCCCCCTGATTTTCTAAAATCAAATTGATTAGCTGCTTTATCAAAGTCTTTGTTATTAATATTATCTATTAATTTTGTGCCAGAGAGCTGACCTCGGCCAACTTGATAAGCCAAGTCTACAAGAGCATCGAACTGGTTTTGAGCTAGAGGTACAGTCACTAACGATCTCACATCAGTTTCCGCAACTCTGAGCCGCTCGACTAATAATTCTGAAGCTTTCTCTTTAGAAATTCCTTTTTCAAATTCTTTTTCACTTTCTCTTCCGTCTATAGCTCCTTTATGAACTAAGGTGCCGTATCCTATTGTTGTGTTTCCAGGATCTGCACCATCTTTATCATAGAGATTGCTATTAAAACCTTCGTTCTTTTTAGTTAATACGAGCTGTTCTGGGCTAACACTTAAATTAGCATTAGGGTTTGTCTGACTGGTGCTCTGACTCTGCTGCGATCGACCACCCTGATCACTAATCTTCTGACTATTAGTAGTCGCTTTTTGGTTTTGAGCAGCCTTAGCCAAATCACCAGCACTGCCAATTTTCCATTTGTTTGCTGTATTAACATCCGCTTTATTTCTTAAATTAAAACGTCCTGTTTTTACAACCTTCCCACCTTTAACTTGCTGAACTTTAACGCAAGTTTTTATATTCGTCCCTGTCGCAGCCTGACAATACCCAGTCGGATCGGTTCCCGCCAACGGATTATTCATCAGGTAACTGTAAGGATTTATAGACTGTGAGTTGCCAACAAATTGTAGTATCGGATCAACTGAATAGAATTTACCGAGGTTCGGATCGTACACCCGCCCATTCATGTGTAGGGCAGGCACCTACGTGCACCTTCCTGCTCGGAGGCGTTTTTCCTAGTGGCA
>CAZKUH010000596.1:0-1696 GCA_964555895.1 uncultured Enterobacterales bacterium | reverse complement strand
GCGAGCCCCTCCGCTCCTGTTCCACCCCGGTCCGGGAGGTGGGGGATCGTCCGGTCCACCAAAACCAAGAGAATTAATCATAGCAGCGATGGTGATATTAATACCGAGTATTCTCATTGCCAAACAACCCGATTTAGGGACGGCTCTATTGATTGCCAGCTCGGGCATTTTTGTGGTTTTTTTGGCGGGGATCCGTTGGCGTTATATTGGCGCATTTATCACCCTATTTATTTTATACGCACCGATTCACTGGTTCTTCATGATGCATAATTATCAACGTCAAAGAGTGTTAACCTTTTTGAATCCTGAGTCTGATCCTCTGGGAGCGGGTTATCATATCATACAGTCTAAAATTGCTATCGGTTCGGGAGGATTTTATGGTAAAGGATGGTTAAACGGCACTCAATCACAACTGGATTTTTTACCTGAACGCCATACCGATTTCATCTTTTCAGTGCTCGCCGAGGAATTAGGATTAGTTGGTGTTATTATTTTATTATCCCTATATCTATTTATTATTGGTCGATGTTTACATTTAGCGACACAGGGGCAAGATAGTTTTTCCCGATTAACGATTGGTGCAGTTGCATTAACTTTTTTCGTCTATGTTCTGGTTAATATTGGAATGGTCATGGGATTACTACCCGTGGTAGGGTTACCTTTGCCTCTGGTCTCATATGGCGGAACATCCCTGATAACATTAATGGCAGGTTTTGGTGTTATTATGTCAATTCATACACATCGAAAATTACTTTCACAATAACAGGCAATGAGTCTGAAATTTTATTTGAGGTTGTTTTGAAAAAAATTATTTTATTTTATTTTATTTTTTCTACTATCGGTTGTAGTTTTTCTTTTGATTATTCTGAAGATGTAGAAACATTTATTCAGCAAATTAGTGAAAATAATAAAATTGAGACTAAGGTTGTAAAGCTATGGATGTCAAAAGCAAAAAAACAAAAAAGCATTATAGAGGCTATGTCACGCCCAGCAGAAGGAAAAGACTGGTATCAATATAGACCTATTTTTTTAAAATCCAAAAGGATTAATCAAGGTGTGGCATTTTGGAAGAAGTATCAAACTGCTTTAACTCGTGCACAAAAAGAATTTGGAATACCCGCACAAATGATCGTTGCCATTATTGGAATTGAAACTTCTTATGGTCGAATAAAGGGTCATTATCGAGTGCTCGATGCCTTGTATACTCTTGGATTTCATTACCCTAAAAGGGGGCGCTTTTTTAGAAACGAATTAGCAGCCTATTTTACTTTAGTTAAACAGCAGAACTGGCTAGTTGAGTCTGCCAAAGGCTCTTATGCAGGGGCAATGGGATACGGCCAATTTATACCCAGTAGTTATCTGGCTTATGCCATTGACTTTGATAAGGATGGATATATCGATCTGATTAACAACCCAGTGGATGCCATTGGTTCAGTGGCCAATTATTTTAAAAAACACGGATGGATATCGGGGGAGCCCATTATCGTCAATGCAAAAATTGCTAATTGGAAAACGGCCAGCTTGGCGAGCCGTAGTACCAAGCTTAAATATGTTTTTTCTGAGTTATCAAAAAAAGGAGTTTCTAGCGAATATCCCTTGAAAGCAAACACTAAAGTTTCATTACTTAAATTTAAACAACCAAATAAAAATCAATATCGCTTGGGGTTGAATAATTTTTATGTGATTAGCCGTTATA
>CAZKUH010000595.1:0-1697 GCA_964555895.1 uncultured Enterobacterales bacterium | reverse complement strand
CATCAGTGAAGACAGGATGAGAGACCGCCATGATTGAATCCTTATCAGGTAATGCTATCGGTGTCGGCGGCAATCCAAATCGGGTATAAGTATTATAGGGTGTGTCTGTTAACAAGTGTTTTTTAGTGATATTCCCCTGATATGTATTGCCCAAACCATAAATAACGGTGGGATCACTTTGCAGACGCATGTGTTTTCCAAGGCGCTGTAAAAAAACCCCTGCTATTTGTCTTTTTTCAGCCCTGACTCCGGCTTCTTTTTCAACAATACTAGCCAGGATCAACATCTCATATGCTGATTTCAATGGCAGTCCCACATCTCTTTGTTGCCAGGCTTTTGCCAAAGTTTCTCGCATAGATTTCATGCCCTGTTGCAATAAACTCGACAGTGGGTAACCATTGGGAAAATAATAAGTATCAGGACTAAACCAACCTTCAGCTGAAGTGCTTGAATTTGTCAATTTATCAAGCTTCAAGATTGAGCGGATAGTTTTACCCTGGATATCTTGCGAGAGATTTTTGTTGCCTTCAAGTTGAGATAAGGTTTGGGCATAAGTTTTACCCGGTATGATAGTAGTTTGAAAAAATTTTTCATCCCCTAAAAGCAACTTTTGAAGAATATTATTTGCACTAAGATTACCTTCAAATTGGTAGTATCCTTTTTTAAAAGTAGCTTTGTTAGAAAAAAACTTTAACCATAGACGTGGATATATAGACGGCTTGAGCAATTTCGCTGTTATTAGTTCCTTGAGTACCTGGTACCCGCCTTCGCCCAGTTTTACATTAAACTCAACTTGAGTCACAACGGACGGGGTATTCCAAAATTTGTGCCAATCGTAAATAAGATAAGCCGATGTCACCATGAGCAATAATATGATCAAAATTCCGAAATTTTTCAATCGTTTGTTTTTTTTATTCATCATTAATCAATATTGCCAAGTAACTTGCTAATTTTTGACCCCGAAGCGAATAAATGTCCATCAATTTGCGATAATTCTTTAATACCCCGTACAGAATTACACATCCAAACCTGTTCTGCGAGTAAAACCTCGGACATTTTAAATTCATCTATGACAACTTCAGCTCCCGCTCCTCGAAGATTGGCGATAATCTTTCTACGGGTTAAGCCATTAACCCCTGCCCAAATCACTGATGGTGTATAAAAAACACCTTGCTTATACCAAAAAATATTGGCGATTAAACCTTCGATAACAAATCCATCGCTATCTTTTACAATGCCTTCAGTAGCCTGGCATTTGTTACGGCTAAGCTCAAGTCCAGCTAAAACCAATTCTAAGCGGTTTAAATGTTTGATTCCGGCTAACACTGAGTTACGCGATAGTCTACTCTGGCAAACGGTAGCAACCAGCTTTACAGGCCAGTAACTAAGTGCTCTGATGTGGATAAAAAATGGTGGGGGCGCGAGGTTACTTTTTTTGGCTAATTGAGCCGTTTGCGGCCGAGTAGCCGTTATCCGCAACATGCCATCAGAGAGCGCTACCTGTTTGATAACTTTCCTTACCTGGTTTTCCAGGATCTTGGGCGCTGCAACCTCAAAAGATAATCTCTGGGCATCAGCGATTAAGCGTTGGATATGCGCATCAAGGTTTATTGGCTCGTATGATCGTCGGGTAGTGTATGAGAGGGGATGCGTGTGGAGATTGGGTTGGAGGTGGTAGATACTCCCACCACCATCGC
>CAZKUH010000594.1:0-1704 GCA_964555895.1 uncultured Enterobacterales bacterium | reverse complement strand
AGCCTACTTGTATGGCATGATCCGTCACCAGGTTGCTGGGCACATAATCAAGTGCCTTACCGATATTCACCAGAACACCAACAAATATGGCAGCGAAGGCCGCCATAAAATATTTAGCCGCATGAAAACCATTGCGCAGGCTCATCAGTGCTGTAGTAAAAATCATAACAATCCCCACGCTCATAAACACCACGGTTAAATTCGATATTTCAGGGGAATAGGTTATAAGCGATAGTGAACCAACAAGCACACAGCCGATCAGGAACAGCTTAAGAATAATGTCCATTCTAGGAGCATAATCAGCCACTTTAAGAAAATTTCGGGTAAACATAACCATCATGAATTCGGAAACCGTCATCATGGTAAATGTCCCTCTGCTGGCCCACCAGGTATTGTCAGGCCATAAAAATTCGAAAGCATGCCCCATCAACATCGACTGCAAAATGACAAAGGAAGCAATATAAAGTGAGTAGTACAGATATGCGGCATCTTTATCATTAAGAGCGACGAACAGGAATAGATTATAAAAAATCATGGCGAGCATAACGCCGTAATAGGCACCCCACACCAGATTTTCAAAACGAGACATATGAGAAAAGCGATCAGGGTTCCATATTGTCAGCGGCACCTGATTAGCCCCAGCCGTCTTGAGCCTTAGATAAAGTGTTTGCGGACTATCCGTGCGCGTGATGAATGGAAACACAAAATTGGTATGATCCACGGGACGTTTGTCAAAAGAAAGCGAATCTCCGGTTTCAATGACATTATAGTGGCCGTCCTCCCCCTGTGAATAAAAAGTGATTTCATCCATGTTGGGATAAGCCAGTTCAAGGTACCAGTTCCTCCTCACACTCGCATCACTGCGATAAGTTACATCCAATTTGATCCAGATAACATGATCGGTATAACCAAAAACAGGGACGGTCTTTAAGCTCGGTTCAAACTGCTTCGAGACCGACAACTGAAGAATGTCGTTAATCGACCAGGTTCCTTGGGCATCAACCAAATATTCGATCTGTCCACCTACGATCTGTTTCTGAACCTGATCATTCAGCACCACTTTACCCTGCGCCACCAGACCATAAGCAAACAATGCCAGCAATACCACAAGCCGTGTCATAGCACTCTTGATTCTGAGAAAATCTGATCTCTCTGGAGTTATGTCTTGTTTATACATCTACTGCTCTACTACCTATTGAAATGTTGTTACCCCACCATACTTTATGCCATGCACTACAATAGCAATTGCCTGAGGTCGCCGAGTACATTACTCAACAGCAAGCAAAAACGAGCAGCATCGGCACCATTCACCGCACGATGATCGTAGGACAAAGATAAGGGCAGCATGAGTCTGGGAACAAACTCACCATCGCTGTAAACGGGCTTCATTTGGGCTCTAGACAGTCCAAGTATGGCCACTTCCGGGGTATTCACGATAGGCGTGAATGCCGTACCTCCAATGCTTCCAAGACTTGAAATCGTAAAGCAGCCTCCTTGCATCTCACTGGGCATGAGTTTCTTGTCTTTTGCTTTGGTGGCCAGATCAATGCACTCACCCGCCAAATCCCAAATACTTTTCTGATCAACATCACGAATAACGGGAACCACCAACCCCGCGGGAGTATCCACTGCCATGCCGATATGAAAATACTTTTTCTGTATCATTTCCTGGGCGTCTATTTCTAGTGACACAATAAAACCCGA
>CAZKUH010000593.1:0-1711 GCA_964555895.1 uncultured Enterobacterales bacterium | reverse complement strand
AAGTACCAGGCACATGTTTGGGTCGAAGTTTTTATCGATAATCACTGGCATGCGGTAGATCCTACCTGGGGTAAATATCAACTTGATGCTGGTTACATTCAAATCAATAGCAAGGTATCATCGGATTCCTCACTACAAACGGTTCGGCTTGCAACATCTGGCCAAACATTTCGTCTTAAATCAATTCATTATTTGTAATTTAATTGGAGATTAACGTGGTTAAATTAACATCAGTCATGGGCAATTCTCAAAAATTAGATGGTGGGGCAATGTTTGGCAATGTGCCAAAAAACATGTGGAATAAATGGATGCAGTGCGATGAGGAAAATCGTATTTCGGCGGCATGTCGTGCTTTGTTAATTGAAGTCGATGACAAGAAAATTCTGCTGGAAACAGGTATTGGTAATTTTTTAGAGCCTCGATTGAAAGAACGTTTTGCTGTGGTTGAAGATCACCATGTTTTATTGGATAACCTAGCTAGATTGAGTCTAGGCCATGAAGATATCGATGCGATTATTTTATCGCATTTACATTTTGACCATGCGGGAGGATTATTGTCGTCCTGGGAAGCTGATGTTGAACCACATTTACTTTTCCCCAATGCCCGGATTTATACGGGTAAAGCTGGTTGGGAACGGGCTATCAATCCGCATCCAAGGGACCGAGCTTCTTTTATCCCGATCCTGAATAAACAACTGCAAAATAGTGGTAGATTACATCTAATCGCGGGCAGTTCAGACCAATGGCTAGGCCCACTTTTTTCATTTTCGTTTAGCGAGGGCCATACCCCAGGGATGCTTTTAACGCGGTTAAATTTGGCACAGGGGCCGATGGTTTTTGTCGCTGATTTAATTCCTGGAGAACCCTGGGTTCATTTGCCCGTTACCATGGGTTATGACCGTTTTCCGGAGGGGCTAATTAATGAGAAAACAAAATTATTAACCGACTTGTTGCAGGAAAACGGTGCATTATTTTTCACCCACGACCCTGAAATCGCACTCGCTGAGGTTGCACAGGATGAAAAAGGTCGATTTATTTTACAAAACCGTAAAGATTCTCTCCGAGCGGAAATTTTTAAATCATTATAAATCATTAGCTTAATGATTTTATTAGCATTACTTTGAATTTATTATTCTATTTGGGAACTTATCATAAACACTTGAGTCTGAGTTATTAGATGGACGTGGTACCTCTATCTAAAGTGTAGTGATAATGTGATACTCCCCCTTAGAAAAGCAAATTTGCTTTCAACCCAACGGAATCTTAACAGATTCCGTTTTTTTTGCCTGTTTTTTGCCTGTTTTTTGCCTGCTCTGCTTAATCGTGGGGATTTTTACTGACTTTTCTGATGGCTTTAAGCAGCTGGCGTCTGGCATACTTTTTCAAATCCTGCAATTCATCAATAAGTTCTTTTCTGGGGGAGACTTTATCAATAAAACTACAAATATATTTTGGTGGCATGTTATTTAAGGCGATAGCAGCCACATCTTGAATGCCAATATCCGTATCAGGTAAATCTTTATGTCCTTCCTGCCGCAATACTTCAATTTGTTGAAAAACAACTTCTTCAGATAAATTTTCCAAATCATCAGTAACAAAATTTTCTTTAGCCATGATATCCTCTTGCGCACTTGCTACTCAAACAAAATTTATGAGTATATACCCATAATCATTCAAGATGCATGTTTCAGAGTTCAAGCAGGATGTCAGA
>CAZKUH010000592.1:0-1712 GCA_964555895.1 uncultured Enterobacterales bacterium | reverse complement strand
AGACGAGAACAACCACGTCGGACCATTAATTGATACCGATGCTGTAAAAATGTACGAAGCAGCTTTAGAGAAAGTAGTTGCTGAAGGAGGAAATATTGTTGTTGAAGGTGGTGTACTTGAGGGAGAAGGTTATGAAAGTGGTTGTTATGTAAAACCAGCTATTGCAGAAGCGCAACCTGATTATGAAATCGTACAACATGAAACGTTTGCACCTGTATTATATTTATTAAAATACTCAGGAGGTGTTGAAAATGCCATAGCTATTCAAAATGGAGTTGTTCAAGGACTATCATCAGCAATTATGACAAATAATTTACGTGAGGCAGAAGCCTTTTTATCTGTAGTAGGATCTGATTGTGGGATTGCCAATGTTAATATTGGAACTTCAGGTGCTGAAATTGGTGGTGCTTTTGGTGGTGAAAAAGAAACAGGAGGCGGACGAGAATCTGGAAGTGATGCATGGAAAATTTATATGAGACGTCAAACCAACACCATTAATTATACTACAGATTTGCCTTTGGCACAAGGAATTAAGTTTGATTTGTAGAGATTACAAAAGACATGTTTTTAAAACCGTTTCAAATGAAGCGGTTTTTTTATGGATAAACACACACATTTTAGCTATACTTCACTTTTCTTAATATACGAATGGCTTCCTTATATAATTGATAGACCTCTATACTATGAGCTTTTAAATAAGGTTTTGCTTCATATAGTTTATCTATAGCATCGTGAAATAAATTAAGGTAGCAAATTAAATATGTTACCGGAAGATTTTTCAGATCTTGTTCTTCATTTTTGTTAAGTGTGACACCTTTTTTTAATTTTTCTAAAAGGGCATTATTCGCATTAAAAATGTGATGTAATACTTTTTTGTCATACTGAGGAGGCTCAAATAAAAGGTTGGTTTCAATAGTATAATTTACATTGTCTTCAAACTTTATATTGGTTTCTTCTAATGGATAGTATTTGTTAGAGTTTTGAAGTCCAAGATTAACGTATTCAATAATTTTAAACGAATGCTCATCAATCGCAATAGACACTTCATCTAGCGTAGAGAAGAATAAACGCACTTGTTCATTAATGAGTTCTATATCTACTCGAGAAAAGAAAATGTTATCTTTAGTTTCCTTTTTTTTACCAGCCCAACATACTACAAAATACTCTTTAAACACTTTATATTGTGGGTTGTAGTCTTTTCGGTTGTTCAAAAAATGAAATACACCATTGAGGGTGTGTTCAATATTGTTTTGGGCATGATTTTCTATTGCCGAAACAATTTTGGAGTTGACATCTTTTATTTCAATATCAAATACTTTGGGCATGCTCATGCTCCCATCTCTAAAAAACACAGAACCACCATAATACTTCCAAATGTTTCTGCGTAAGGATGTTATTTTATCAATGGGTCTTATGGTTACCAAGCCAACGACTTTATCGCCAGATAAGTGAGGGAAAGGAATATTTTCATACTGTACTATTGGTGGGTTAGCCAAATACGCATTGATGAGGTTTTGTATTTTACTATCATCAAAAAAATCGACACCAACAATTTTGTTGTCTTCATCTTCTACACCAATAACAATGTATGAATTGTTGTTTGGGTTGCTGTTGGAAAGCGCACAAATATGTTTTAAAAATTTCGCTTTCCCTTCTTTTATGCTAATATCAATTTTGCGCTTTTTATCGTAAAAGCTATTCTCGTCATTGTG
>CAZKUH010000591.1:0-1726 GCA_964555895.1 uncultured Enterobacterales bacterium | reverse complement strand
AAACCTGAGAGTCGAAGACCATAAGCTACATTTTCAAACACAGACATTGGGAAAGGCGTTGGTTTTTGAAATACCATGCCGACACTCTGTCTTAATTTTATGAAGTCATTCTCCCGTTTAATATCAAGAATATTTCGAGAAACACCCTCTTTTCCAGTCAATAAAATATCACCCTCGTAAGTATTTCCAGGGTATAGGTCGTGGATACGATTCATACTCCTTAACAGAGTTGATTTGCCACAACCACTGGGGCCAATTAACGCGGTAACTTTTCCCGTTTGTATGGGTAAGTTAATGTTATTCAATGAGGGAGCACTGGCACCTCTATAAGTAAAACTGAAGTTTTTGATTTCCATCTTTACATTCATTTTACTTTTTTCTCCCTTTAATCATAAATCGCCCCAAAATATTTAGCATTAAAACAACCACCGTAAGAACCAATGCGGCTCCCCACGCAAGAGAAACCAATTTTTCATCAGGCATGGTGGCCAGATTGTAAATGGAAACAGTCATAGAGGGATAAGTTTTGGTCAGATCAGTCTGCATATAGATACTGGAGCCACTGGTGTACAGTAACGGAGCCGTTTCTCCAACAATTCTTGCAAAAGCCAGTATTAACCCAGTCACAATCCCTGACTTGGCCGCTTTCAAAATAATATGAACGGTTACATGGTATTTGGAAGCGCCAATGGCAATGCCTGCCTCTCGTAATTCCACTGGAACTAAACTTAGCATATCATCGGTGGTTCTAACAACAATGGGCAGCATCATCACACAAAGTGCGGCTACACCCGCCCACCCATTGGTGTGACCCACAGGAATAACAATAACGGCATAGACAAAAGTGCCTATAACGATAGAAGGTGCTGACATCATCACGTCACTCAAATCACGTATAAATTCTGTGTAGCGGCTGTTACCTCCATATTCCTGAAGATAAATCCCAGCCATAATACCCAGAGGTATACCAATAAAAGCAGCCAAACCAGACATGACAAATTGCCCCCAAAGCAAATTGCGAATACCGTTATCAACCAAATCGTGGGTAAAAATATAGGGTGAAAGTGCAGACACGCCTTTACCAACCAGCGTCACCAAGATCCAGCCTAGAAATAGCATTCCCACCAACGCTGTCAGCGTTGAGACGATGATCATTATCTTGTTGATTATCAGTCTTTTCATGGTTTGCGTCTCAACAAAAAGTATTTGGCCAAAAATATAATGGTGAAACTAACTACGAATAGAATCAGAGCCAGATAGTACAATACGCTCATGCTCAGTCCACTGGATTCAGAAAAATTATTAGCCAGTACAACGGGAATAGAGTTTGTGGGAGCCGTTACCTTATCGGCAATTTCGAACACACCGCCGATCACAAAAGCAACCGCCATGGTTTCTCCAATTCCTCGGCCAAAAGATACAATCACGGAACCAACAATTCCGGCTTTGGCGTAAGGAAAAATAATGTCTTTGATGACTTCAAACTTGGTCGCACCCATTGAATAAGCCGATTCTTTCAAAACATCGGGTGTGGTGTTAATGGCATCACGACTCAATGCCGCCATAAAGGGGATTACCATCACCCCAAGCACCAGACCTGCAACCAGTAAAGAAACTGAATGTCCACCAATCAGCTTGGAAATAAAAGGACCAAAATAAAATAATGCCCACATACCATAAATAATACTGGGGATAGCGGCTAAAAGTTCGATAGCAACGCCCACCG
>CAZKUH010000590.1:0-1727 GCA_964555895.1 uncultured Enterobacterales bacterium | reverse complement strand
CTTCGATAAACTCAGGATGACACAAAATTTGACTCAGGATAGCCTGCTTTTTAAAGCGCTGCTCAGGCTAACTTAGGTATAAATCTGTCATATCCTGAGTGCAACGAAGCGGAATCGAAGGATCTTGAGCCCCGCGTGACATGCACTTAACATCCTTCCACTACGCTGCGGCCAGAATGAAAAATAAGGGCGATGCTAATTATCATGCCTTACAAAAGAACAAATACTATTACAACCGTATATGTACTTGTGTTTGCAATCATGTGTCTATATTCTATAAAAAATTATTATGAATACATAAAAATGAAACAGTTTAGCAAAATAGCACTTATTCTTTTTTTCTCAGGCACCTTGTTTTCATGTGGTGATCAACAAACCGATAAAACCTACATCCGCGTCAAAAACCCACAACCAACAACGCAACCTACAGTCATCGAGTTTTTTGCCTATTTTTGTCCTCATTGCAATAAACTGGAACCAAAAGTCAGAGTCTGGCAGCGAAAGTTACCCAAAAGCATCCAGTTTATTCGAGTGCCGTTAACCTTGGGACATACAACTGCAAGAATTTATAGTCGTGCTTTTTATCTAGGGAAAAAATTAGGTGTCCTAAATAAAAGTCATAAACGTATCTTCGATGATTTTCATAATAAAAAAATACAGCTGCAATCTGATCAACAATTAAAAACACTATTTTTAAGCCTTGGTGTTTCTGCACAAGTATTCGACTTGGCTATTAATGATCCAGAGATCAATCAACAAGTTGATCAAGCAGAAAAGATGGCAAAACGTTTTGCCATCGTCAGCGTTCCCAGCTTTGTCATCGACGGAAAATATTTTACTGATGCAGGTATGACTGGCGGTATCCGGCCTTTATTTGAAAAAATTAATTTTTTGCTGCGTAAGAAATGATTTTTTTAAACGCCACTAAATCCATATATATACCCGTGGCACTTCAATTTTCTGGTTTGTAAAACATGACAAGCATTGAAGCAGTCGCCGTATTTTTTGGTTTAATTGCCGTGTGGTTAAATGTAAAACAAAATATCTGGTGCTGGCCTGCGGGGTTAATTCAGGTTAGTTTATACGTTTTTATTTTTTATCATGCGAAATTATATTCTGATTTAATTTTGCATGTCATCTATATTTTCTTACAACTTTACGGCTGGTATCACTGGCGCTTTGGCGGCATAAAACATGACCGTTTAAAAGTGAGCCGACTAAAACCACTGATTATCTTTTCATGGATGATTGTCGCTGTTATTGGAACGCTGGTTTGGGGATATATTATGCTTAACCATACCGATGCGGCGCTACCCTATCCAGACGCATTTACTACGGTAGCCAGCCTGATTGCACAATTCCTCATGACAAGAAAAAATATAGAGTCGTGGATACTCTGGGTGATAGTCGATATTGTGGCCATCGGGGTTTATTATTATAAAGCTCACATTCCGCACCAAATAATTTAAAGAAAATAATATGGCTCAATTTAAATGATTACCAGGGTCTTCGCGACATTGTTGTAAGGTGCTGAAACTTTTGCATCAGGCACACACCATTCTACCAAAATGGTATGTATGGGTGCGCTGCTGCAACTAATCGTTTAAACCGTAAACCGTCAATGTTTCAATACCGAATAAACCAATGATTTTCCTTTTATTATCATTTAATCCCATTGCCTGAGACCGTTGTCCAGGATAATGCACAATGGTAATGCCCTGCATCAT
>CAZKUH010000589.1:0-1731 GCA_964555895.1 uncultured Enterobacterales bacterium | reverse complement strand
GATTCAATAAAATGCAACACCCTGAAAATATGGGCAAACGGGAAGTGGAAGCCTTCTAGCTTTCTTTCTTTGCGTCAAAATGTCTCTCAAGCAACGTAACGATCGGCTTTAAACCAGAGGAACGACATCTTGGTTTCCGGGTTGTGTCCAGGGTTGTGGGGTCTTGGCGGTTACCTAATCTACAGATAATCATTAGCAAATCTTCACACTTCATTGGTCTTTTATAAGTATCATTCTTGCACTTTAATTCAATCTTTAATTCTTCAAATAGCTTTGTTGTTCATGAATTAAGGTTGAGTAAAGTGTGATCTAATTAAACAATAAGGAGTTCAAAATGAAACATTCAAATATATTAAAGATACCATCCACTTTTGACCTGCGAAAATTGACCATTATGAAATTTGTATTGTTGGTTATTTTTGTTTCCAGTACTGTATTTGTACAACCAAGCCATGCAGCTACCAACCTAGAAAAATGTCTTGGTGCTGTTTTTGGAAGCGCTGAAAAAAAGCGACTCAAAATATACGGTAACCATTTCAATTGCAAACCTATTATAACAAAAGGTAATTCATATTCTGGTCGCCTATCTCATAACGTTAAGTGGAGTTTTGATGAGCAAATGGATTACAAATTTAAACTTAAACCAGATGGGAGTCTAGACGTGGCTAGCTTCTCAGTCGATATTAAATTCACAAAAAAAGGGAAGTGGATGCGAAAAGGGATAGGTTACATTGCAGGAAAAACAGGCTATAAAGATGAAATATCTGCGCTAGTAAATAAGGCAAAAAAAAGCCTCCGCGGCGATTGGAAAAGTGCCGGAAATGCCACTATTGCAAGTATTATTGAACGCGCTTCTTTGCAAAAAAAACGTGCTAACAAGGTTACCTGTAAAAAACCTACATTTTGGAAAAATGCTATCTTTCGTGGTAAAAAATTGATTGTAAAAAAGACTAACCGTAACATGCACTCTACGAAATTTGGCGATACTGCTTCATCTGTCTGCGTTCCAAAAGGTTGGGCCATAAGGATGTATGAAAATAAGAATTTGAAAGGTAAATCTATTTATTTAGCAGGCCCTGCAAAGATTGTCAATTTAAGGCATTCTAAAGTAAAAGGTAAACATTTTGATAATCGCATTAGTTCAGTTAATGTTGTACGAAAGTAGACGTTCAAAATATATTATTTAACGCCAGTATAAAACCACGCGCTAAGCGCGTAGTTTTATACTCTTACATCTGAGTTACACCCACGAAAAATAGAGGCAATTCATGCTAGCAACCCCAGATTGAGTAAGGTCATCAAGTAAACGGAATTATGAACCTTGGTTTCAGGATGATGCAACATGCAGTAAACAAAAAATTAAAATTAATTTTTAACCAAGTTCAACTGATTATGTTAGTGATCATTTCACAGTTAGTAGCGCTTGATCATAGGTAGGTACTTAAGGGAAAATACAACACAAAAAGGAGTTGTCATATAAAGGAGGAGTCTCCTTTATTGGCATCCTGAGCTTGTCGATGGATCTTGAGGGCGCGAGCAAGATTCCTCGACTGCGCTCGGAATGACGAAGATGCAAACTCCGAATGACAGAGGGTGCACTCGGATAAATGTGTGAGTCGGCATGACAGTGCTACATTTTTTGTCATATAAAAGAGCAGTCTCATTTATTGTCCTGAGCTTGTCGAAGGATCTTGAGGGCGCGAGCAAGATTCCTCGACTGCGCTCGGAATG
>CAZKUH010000588.1:0-1735 GCA_964555895.1 uncultured Enterobacterales bacterium | reverse complement strand
AGTTATTTGGTGTTCAAAATGGATTTCCAAGCTATATGGAATCAACCCATCAAGTGAATGACTTAGCCGATGCAAAAGACTATGTGATACGCATTTCTAAAATAAAAGTCAAATTTGAGCAAGTGCTTGAAGGTTTAAAAATTAGAGAACAAAAAAACATTCTTCCTCCCCGATTTGTGGTTGATAGAGTACTTGATGAAATGAATAAATTTGTGCAAACACCAGCCAATGAGAATATTTTATATACTTCATTATCTCTGAAAATGGATAAAGCAAAGTTGGATCTGGCAGACAAAAATCAAGTATTAATGGATGCTGAAAAAACCATTAAGGATACTGTTTATCCCGCTTACCATGAACTCATTGATTATTTTGATTCAGTGCAAAAAATCACCACCAACGACGATGGTTTCTGGAAATTACCCAATGGAGATGAAGCTTACCGAGTGGCACTTAAATTCTTTACTACCACCAATGATACCCCCCAACAGATCCATGATCTGGGTTTAAGCGAAGTTGCGCGAATCCAACAGCAAATACTCTCTATTTTAAGCGAACAAGGAATAGACATCTCCGCTGGATTCACCCAAGCGATGGAGACCTTAAAAAATAATGACTCATTTTATTATCCTGATACTGACCAAGGTCGTGAACAAATATTAAAAGATTATCAAAAAATACTGGATGAGATAAATGCTGGATTGGGTGATACCTTTGCTATCCGACCCGAGGCAGGCGTCGAAGTTAAACGCATTCCCAAGTTTAAAGAAAAAACCGCGCCTGGTGCTTATTACAATGGAGGTGCTCTCGACGGTTCCAGACCTGGGCGCTTTTACGCCAATCTTTACGACATAAAAGCAACTCCAAAATATGCGATGAAAACCCTTGCCTACCATGAGGGGATCCCTGGACATCACTTTCAGGTATCTATCGCACAAGAACTAAAATCTGTGCCTTTATTCAGACGATTTGCTCCCTTTACCGCCTATATTGAAGGTTGGGCGCTATATGCAGAACGCCTGGCTTGGGAAATGGGCTTTGAAAAAGATCCCTATGATAATATTGGAAGACTACAGGCCGAATTATTCAGAGGTGTACGTCTAGTGGTAGATACCGGCATTCATTACAAACACTGGACGCGAGAACAAGCGATAAAATACATGGAAGAAAACACGGGTATGGCTCATAGTGACGTAGTGTCTGAAATTGAACGTTATATTGTCATGCCAGGGCAGGCAACTTCGTACAAAATTGGTATGATGAAAATTTTAGAACTGCGCGCTAAAGCCAAAAAAGCCTTGGGTTCTAAATTCAAACTCAGCGACTTTCATGATGTCATCCTCAAAAATGGCCCCGTTCCCATGGAAATTTTAGAGCGACTGGTGGATAAATATATTAAAACCAAACTCTCTTAAGCCAAAATCATTCAAATCAAAACACCTTATTCCATAGGTGTTTTGGTTTCATCCTTCAGGTATAGTATCCTAACTCACCCAACAATCCACACATAAAAATATGGATAGTCTTTTTCTTTTAATTCCTGTCACGCTACTTTTATTACTGGTCGCTATTGCAGGATTTTTTTGGGCAGTTAATAACGATCAGTTTGACGATCTGGAATCTCCTGCCACTCGCATCTTATTTGACGATGATGAGCAAGCCACTTTAGATGAAATAAGGAACGCTAATACCCTGTCCTCTAAAGAGAGCCCAAAGACCAAGAAATGATAGAGTT
>CAZKUH010000587.1:0-1737 GCA_964555895.1 uncultured Enterobacterales bacterium | reverse complement strand
AAATATTGCATGAGGCTGGAATCCCAGCAGCAGTATTGCATTTTATTCCCGCCAGAGGTTCTTTGATCGGCAAAACATTGTTAACTGATGATCGCATCAGTGGGGTCGCTTTCACCGGTTCTACAGATACTGCGGTACAAATAAATCAAACCCTGGCATCAAGAAAAAATGCCCCTATTGCGACGCTGATCGCAGAAACGGGTGGACAAAACAGCATGATCATCGACAGCTCAGCGTTACCTGAGCAAGTGGTCGCAGATATCATGAGTTCAGCTTTTACCAGCGCAGGCCAGCGTTGCTCCGCTTTACGTATCGCTTATATTCAGCAAGAAATAGCGCCCAGAGTGATCGAACTGTTAACCGGAGCCATGGCTGAATGGGAAGTCGGTGATCCCACTCGTTTGAGCACTGATGCAGGGCCAGTCATTGATAATGTTGCCAAAAGAGAGTTACAACAGCATATCGATTCCATGAAGAAAGCACACTTAGTTATCGCCGAAGCGCCAGCATCAACCCTAGCGGCTCAGGGTTCTTTTTTATCACCCATTGCCTTTGAAATTGATAGCATTAATGATCTGCAGAGAGAAAATTTTGGACCTGTGCTACATATTATTCGCTACAAATCATCCCACCTGAATAAAATAATCGATGAAATAAATCAATATGGATATGGTTTAACTTTAGGGATCCATAGCAGAAATGAAGGTTTTGCAAATTATATCGCTGAAAAAGTAAAAGTGGGCAATATTTATATTAATCGAGACATGATTGGCGCTGTAGTTGGCGTTCAGCCCTTTGGTGGTCAAGGTCTTTCCGGCACCGGACCCAAAGCCGGGGGTCCCTTTTATTTGCATCGTTTCTCTACAGAAAAAACCATCTCTAATAATACCGCCGCTATCGGTGGTAATACCACCTTGCTCGCCTTGGCAGATGAATAATTTTGCACGAGATTAATGAAGCTTATATCCAACATATCAGCCAACAACTGGATGCAGAAAAGTTGGCTGATTTCCTGCGTTATTCTCAGCAGCCATTACGCAAGAGTATTCGAGTCAATACCCTTAAAATCACTATTGCAGACTTTAAACAACGTGCCAAAAAAAATCAGTGGCAGTTACTTTCAATACCCTGGTGCAATGCAGGCTTCTGGTTACAAAGACCTGAATCTCAGGAAAATGAAATTCCTTTAGGCAATACGCCAGAGCATTTACTCGGACTGATATATATTCAGGAAGCCAGCTCAATGTTGCCAGCAGAAATATTATTGTCTGTCTACCAAAGTAAAAACAATAATCTACCAGAAAAAATTCTCGATGTCGCCGCCGCACCTGGCTCAAAAACAACCCAGATGGCAGCCCTTACGAGGCAAAAATCTTTGCTCATTGCTAATGAATTATCCAGCTCACGGCTTAAATCGCTGGCCAATAATTTTCGAAGAATAGGGCTTTACCATAGTTGTATTTTACATAAAGATGGCCAGGACTTCTCCACCTTAACGCCAGCAACTTTTGATGCTATATTGCTTGACGCGCCTTGTAGCGGAGAAGGCACCATACGAAAAGATGCAAAAGCATTAAAAAACTGGGCTTTACAAAATGTATTAGAAAATTCCATACTACAGAAAAAATTAATTGAATCAGCATTTATCGCACTAAAACCTGAGGGGATACTGGTTTACTCTACTTGCACCTTATCAAATGAAGAAAATGAAAATGTTTGTCAGCATCTGCTAAAAAT
>CAZKUH010000586.1:0-1746 GCA_964555895.1 uncultured Enterobacterales bacterium | reverse complement strand
GTATCAATACATCATTTAATGTTTCACCCCGCTGAACAACATAATTCCCGGGAAATAAAACTTCACCTCTAATAGCAACTCTGGCAGATTCATTCCACTCCGGCTTGATACGAATGGTAATGACGTCTCTCGATTGAAGCGGGATATTTTCGGCGGCTGCTGATTTAAGCGTATTTCCCAAATCAATATTGACGTGCTCAATTCTGACCACTTCTCCCGGCTTGGCGAATGTTCGGGTAATTTCAGCCGAAAGTGCGTAAGCGGAATCTTTTAGTCCTCCACCTGCTTTGATTATATTCTTCACATTAACTTTTTCAGCTAATGGATAGAGCCCAGGAAATCTTACTTCACCTGACAGAGTAACAACCTGTAAAGGAGTCGCAATACTGCGTTGCCGCTCAAGTTTTTCCAATACGGGTTTGAGCAATTTTTTTCGTGAATATATGTCATTGGTTGAAAATATAATTAACTCATCCTTACTTTGCAAAGTGAGGTTGTTGGTAGTGTCATTTAAATTTTCCAAGGCTTGAGAAAGTGAGATTTGCAAGACTTTAATATCATGTTTTTTATTAATTTCCCGAACTACAATTGCATAATCCAAATCTGCATTTTTCAGTACATCTGTTTGTAAATTTTTAATAATATCTGAAACTTTTAAACCTTTTTCCCAACGATACAAACCTGTGCGCGTTACCGCACCTGTTACTTTTACAGTCTCCTTAACAAAATCAGAAATAGAGCCAATTATTAAATTATCCCCATTTTTCAATCTTGTTTTTTTATCCAAAGTTGTGGTTAAATCCAGCGTTAAAACTTCCCGAACATGATTTGTATTTATACGGTCAAGCTGTACGGTCTTTGTGTTAGCTGACGATTTAATGCCACCAAACATGGAGATTAAGTTCTGTATGGTTTCACCTTTTTTAAACTCATAAATCGCTGGGCGTATGACATCTCCTCTTACCGTCACTCTGCTTGTCACACTGGGTATAAAAACCACATCACCGGGTAGTAACCGGCTATCTTTGGAGGTGTCACCATTGAGCAATAAATCATAAAGATCAAATCGCTCGATGAGTTTCCCTTTTCGTTTTAACTGAATATTTCTGAGTGAGCCAATGATCTTGATCCCGCCACTGACAAATAAGGCATTGGTGATGGTAGAGAGCGAGCTGACTTCATAGGAACCTGGTTTATAGGCTTCTCCAAGCACAAAAATACGCATGGAGCGTAATTCTCCCAGAGATATAGAAGATTCCACTCCTATCATCTGATTTTTTATTCTTTTTGTGAGTAATTTTCTCACTTCATTGAATGATAAACTAGCCACTGAAATAGGGCCCAAATCAGGAAATTGAATTTTCCCGTTTCTGTTTACAACCAGATTTAAGGTGTTATTTTCTTTACCGTATAATTGAATGACGATTTCATCACCAGGACCTACAATATATTGAGCAGGTACAGGAATGTCAGTCACCGGAGTAAAGGATGTTGGTTCGCCTGCAAACAGATCGTAACCAAAAGGTTTTACTTGCTGCTTTTCAGAATTTCCGGGCTTTTCATCTTCCTTTTGGCTGACCTTAACCTTCGGATAATTGACTTTTCTTGGTGTAACGACGGGAGGTGCCTTGTTTAATTTTTGTTTAACACCGGGTAAATTAATGGAAGACAAGTCCACTCCAAATTGTTTTGCTAACAATTTTTGCTGCTCTGGAGATAAATTTTTGAACTGTTCAAGCTGAGCTG
>CAZKUH010000585.1:0-1760 GCA_964555895.1 uncultured Enterobacterales bacterium | reverse complement strand
GCCGTGCTATTTATGCCCATGTTGTATTACATCGACTTTCTGCTACGCCTATCCCAAGCGTCACAGAGATGATTGAAGTAATTGCCAATTTAACAGTGGGAACAGCATGGTTATTATATCTTAATCCTGCGGGGCAATTTACGGCTTTAGACAGTCATAGTGCAAAAATAATAGGCAATTTGGATATTGCAGTGCGTGGTGAAATTGCTTCCAGCAAAGGCTACATTGGTGTTTTGGCAAGCCAAAATGAAACCTTAATGAATGTCACCTACCGTCAATTTTTAGAGGGATGGTTGGAACATTTGAATACATCCAATATGTCCATATTTGTTCCTGATGTCGAAAAACTCAATGAAAAGGACGAGCTATTGGAAAAAATTCGACAGTGGAAGCATGAGTAGCTTATCCGATAAACTACGCTATTACACCATGAAAGAGGAGATTGGGCGTGGTGGCACAGGTATTGTTTATCGAGCACAACACCAAAAAACGGGGCATCAAGTTGCCATTAAGTTACTTCATCATAATTTAACGGAAGATACTCAACAAGTTGAACGCTTTCATCGAGAAGCTCGTATTCATCAAACAATTCAACATCCTCATATACTTCAATTTATTGGTTTATATGAATCTGAGAAAACATTGGCGATTGTTATGGAACTTCTACAAGGTTGCTCCTTAAAGCAATACCTCCAACATCATGGTGCCTTATCAACGGGTGAGTTACTCACAGTTATGGATGCGATGATTCAAAGCTTGGATGTTGCTCATACGCAATGTATTACGCATAGAGATATTAAACCATCCAATATTTTTCTTTGTAATGATGGGATGATTAAAATAATGGACTTTGGTCTTGCCAAAGGTTCACACAACGATGATGATATTACTAAAACAGCCTTGAACCCTGTTGGTAGCTATTATTATATGGCACCCGAACAAATTATTGGACAAGCCGTGGATGCACGGACGGACCTTTATGCTTTGGGCATCACTTTATTTGAATTAGCCACTGGAAAACTACCTTTTGAAGCAAAAACAGGGGGGGCTTTTGAAATGATGGAAAAACAAGTGCGCCATATTCCTCCCGATCTTGATACCATCAATCCAAATGTTCACCCTCAACTTTCTCAAATTATTCTTAAACTATTAGAAAAGAAGCCTCACCAGCGATTTCAAAATTGCCATGAACTTGCTGAATCCATTCAAACACTAAGCATTAAAAAAACTTTATCCTTAAAAGGTTATAAAGTCATTCATAAATTTTCTGATTTACAGCAGCATATTGAAAAGATTCCTGAAAACATTTCAGATTTATTTCAAAAAGATTTCAATAACATTGAAGATAACCTTTCACATGAAACGTTATTGTGGTTATTTCAACATGATTCTCCGATTGCCGGCTCCACACCACCCTTTGATTTAAATTCACCATTACCCATTACCCGTAAAACTTTACAATATTTACGCGCACAAATTACAGACCTTCCTCTCTTACCTAACATTTGGCATCAAGTTCAAAAAATTCTCAATCATTCCGATTCATCGGCTTCAGATTTGGCAAAATGTATTGAGAAAGACTCTAATCTCACAGCACATATTCTAAATGTCTGTAACTCTACTGTTTATAAACCTGCGGCAAGCCCACCAGTTACACGTGTTGCATTGGCTTTAACACGTTTAGGTATGGATACTGCACAAGATATTATTTTACAAGAAATCATGCCTAAACTTGGTAACAACACACAACGCTATGAAGT
>CAZKUH010000584.1:0-1770 GCA_964555895.1 uncultured Enterobacterales bacterium | reverse complement strand
TTTCTCTGTTACAAATCAATGACATTACTCACTCGAAATTTATCATTAATCGGTGTATTTTGTGGAACGGTTGTCAGCGTACATATCTGCTTGATATTATCTTCACCAAAGATGGTTATTATTTTTCGGATATTTTTTGGTATTTCACCACTTTCATCCTGCCATTTACATTCATACAGGGTCAGCAAGTTACCTTCAGGGATTATAAAGTCCACTTCACGCCCGTCTTTATCACGGAAATAATACAATTTATCCGGCTTACCCTGGTTATGCAAGCTACGCAACATTTGCCCCAAGGTGTAGGTTTCAAAAATCGCGCCTAATAATGGGTTGTTCTGCAAGGAATCAGCGGACTGTATGTTCAACAAATAACAAAGAAGCCCTGTATCCAGAAAATAGAGCTTGGGCGATTTGATAATTCGTTTTCCAAAGTTTTTATAAAAAGGTTTAAGCAGATAAATAATATTAGAGGCTTCCAGTACGCCTAACCAGCTTTTGATGGTATTCGTACTGACGCCCACTTCTGTTGCGATACGGCTCATGGAAAATATCTGGCCTGAACGAATGGCTAACAAGCGCATAAACTGGTCGAATTCCCGCACATTACGAATATTGATTAATTGCCGTACATCCCTTTCAATATAGGTTGCCATGTAGTCACTAAAAAAACGATTTGGCTCTAGTTCATGTTGGTAAATTTCGGGATAACCGCCTTTAATAATCCACTCCATAATTTTTGATGAGCTGGGCTGCACCTTATAATGTTTATGTAACTCTCGGGCAGAAAGTGAATGTAAATTCAGGATAGAAACACGCCCGGCAAGGCTTTCAGAAACGCCTTTCATCAAAGAAAACTGTTGGGAGCCAGTCATCACAAAAAGACCTGTTTTATCTCTATTTTGGTCAATCTGAACTTTGATATGGCGAAATAAAGTCGGTGCATACTGTATTTCATCAATCACCAGAGGCATGGTATAAGATTCAAGAAAGGCAGAACCGTTCTCACTAGCCTGTTTGGCAAGAAGTGGAACGTCCAGACTGACATAAGGCAAATCAGGAAATAAATGATTCAACAGGCTGGACTTACCTGTTTGACGTGCACCCGTTAGTAACAATGCCGGTCGTTTGGCGTAGAGTTGCTTGATGTATGATGAAATTTCGCGTTGTATCCACATATTGCGGATAATATGCAGTACAACTGCATATTTGTCAATATATAAACACAAACAAACCCATTGATATTTAACACAGCCACAGCGGGCGTCTGCTTTGGTTTTTTAATTGCTATTTTTATGCTGGTACGAAATGATTTATTGTTCGCCAAATTCTGCTTCAACAGCATCGATCAATTGCTCTCTTGCTTTTAGCGCTTGTATGCCATTATCACCTAATTTTTTTGCCACGAGTGAAAGTATGATTTCGTTAAAAACGAGGATTGATGCCATACTGTTACTGTAAAATTGACCCTTTGTTGGTGTTATTATCACATAATCTGCCACAGCGACTAACGGCGATTTTTCCTCGTCGGTGATTGCTATCACCTGCACGCCTTTAGCGGCTGCGATGTGCGCTGCTGTTATGGTGGTGCGGGTATAGGGATAGCAACTGTAAACTAGCAGTAAATCACCTGTCGTCAGTTGTGCCAGTCCATGTGCCGCACCATGTTCTGGCGAGCTTAACAGATCAACATTACGGCGTAACATACCAAGGCAATAACTAAAATGGGAGGCCAGTGCTGCGGACTGCCGGTAACCTACGATACGAATGTTG
>CAZKUH010000583.1:0-1771 GCA_964555895.1 uncultured Enterobacterales bacterium | reverse complement strand
CTGTCATGCCAATGCCGGTATCCGACACGCTAAAATGTAGAGAAATTCCTGACGCCCATTGCTTTACTACAACTATATCAAGGAGAATTTTTCCCTGCTCTGTAAATTTCACGGCATTACTAAGAAGGTTAAGCAGGATTTGTTTTAATCGCAAAGGATCCCCGACTAATAAAACCGGGATCTGGGGAGAGACTTTAATCACCAAACTTAATTTGGCTTTATTTACTTTTATGAGTGTCTGCTGCTCTATATTGGCAAGTAATTCCAGCAAATTAAAAGGTATTTTTTCTAGGTTCATTTTACCTGATTCTATTTTTGATAAATCGAGCAGATCATCGATCAATGAGAGTAGTGAATCTGCAGAATTATTTAATATTTGAATGTATTCATTTTGCGTATGATTCAACGTAGTCTGCTTTAACAAGTGTGACATACCAATCACTGCATTCATCGGAGTTCTTATCTCATGACTGATATTTGCCAGGAATTCATCTTTTGCCTTGTTAGCAGACTCGGCTAACACTCTAGCGTTCTCTAGTGATATTTCAACTTGTTCTCTTCCGTTAATTTCAAATTGTAGTCTTCGGTTTGAGCGAATAACATAAAGAATAATCAAGGTTAATAATATGGCAACGGGTGCCGACCACAAAAGATAGGATTTAACAGAAGTGCCGAAATTGATGTTCAGTGCAAGCCATCTATTGGCAATGGTTGAGCCTGTATCAGATTTAATTGTATCCAATGCTTTGTTAATGATAGGGATTAATGGTTCCAGACCTTTCCTGATCCCTATGGATAAATCTAAATTATAGTGTGTGGTTGAGGCAATTCTTATCATGTTGAAATTGTAATTATTCAGCTCATGCGTGATCACTGCCAGATTGGCAATAAAGGCATCTATGTTGCCTTTATTGACTTGCTCGAGACCTTCATGAGTCGATTTAAACGAGACTAGATTAAGTTTGGGGTGATCTCTTTTCAATAACTCGGCAATAAAATAACCTTTGACAATGCCAACTCGATACCCTTCCAAATCAGTAAGATTTTGGACAAATATTTTATCTTTTCTTGCAGCAATAACCATGGGGAAAGAGACGTAAGGTTTGGAGAAGTTTAGATATTGTGCCCTTTTCTTGGTTTTTACGATGGCCGGTAATAAGTCAATAGATCCCGCCTTAATCATTTCTACAAGATTAACCCAGTCAGAATTTTTTACTTGGGATAAATTCAATTGTAACCGATTAGTTAATATCTTGAAATAATCTGCACTAATACCTGAAAATTCTTTGTTATCATCAAGAAATTCAAAAGGTTGGGAATTTCTATCAATACCGATAATCAGTTGCGAATGCTGACTTAACCAATGGAGTTGTTTCAGGCTTAATGTGGGCACTTTAGTCGAAAGAAGTTTTTGAAAATAAGGGGTTGTCTGTGGAAGCCATTTTTTTTCTAGTGCTATCAATTTTGATAATGCTATATTTTTAATACCTTGATTTATTAACTTGACCAGCTGTGGATTATTCTTGGGGATCAACGCATGTACCAGGTTAGAAATTTGCCCCTCTTTACTGAGCTTAAAAACACCTCTCAAACCCAGCATCCCCAACTGAGTGTCCATATAGGGTATTTCGGTAAAAATACCATCTATTTTATGTGTTAACAGTGCATTAATGTTGTCCTTTATATCTAGGGATGCGTATAAATTCAATTCCGGATAATTCTGTTTTAAATAAATTTCCTGAAATGCACCTTTGGCCACACCTATCTTTTT
>CAZKUH010000582.1:0-1772 GCA_964555895.1 uncultured Enterobacterales bacterium | reverse complement strand
AAAATTAATTTTGTTAAATCAGATAAATATTATTATCAGACACATATTCAGGTTTCTTCTCTTAGTCAGATAATGAATTTGTAACACCCGCGGCATTCTAAATGGCCAATTTTTCTATAGTTTACAGACAACAAGAGCACAGGCGTTATGAACTTAACTATTTACCAGGTTGACGCATTTACCGATGTATTATTTAAAGGCAATCCAGCCGCTGTTATTCCATTAAATGACTGGTTGGAAGATCAGTTAATGCAAAAAATCGCCGCTGAAAATAACCTTTCAGAAACTGCCTTTTTTGTGGCCGCTGACAAGGGCTTCGAAATTCGATGGTTTACCCCGGAATATGAAGTGGATTTATGTGGACATGCCACACTTGCCAGCAGTTTCATTATTTTTAACTATCTGAATTATACTCAAGACAGCATAACATTCCAGTCCAAGAGCGGGCCTTTAACGGTCACAAAAAAAGGCCGCTTGCTTGAGATGGATTTCCCGGCTTCCACGCCTCGTCCTTGTGAAACCCCGTCTGATCTTGTTGACGCCTTGGGCGCCTCACCAATTGCCTGTCTGGTGGCTGAAGATTATATTGCTGTTTATGATGATGAGGTTTTTGTTAAAACAGTCGTGCCAAATTTTGAAAAAATAAAACGCTTGGATCAACGTGCACTCATGATCACCGCTCGAAGTAAAAACTATGATTTTGTCAGTCGCTTTTTTATTCCCAGTCATGGCATCAACGAAGATCCGGTTACAGGGTCATCCTTTACCAAATTGATTCCCTATTGGGCTTCAGTCCTAAATAAAAAAACCTTCCTCGCCAAACAAGTATCCCGACGTGGTGGTGTTGTACGCTGCACCTTAGACGGTGACCGGGTGAAAATATCCGGTTCTGCGGTATTATATTTACAAGGAGAAATACAGCTCTAATGATTTTTATGGCGATTCAACCAACCTTATGGGTAAACACTTAAGATAGAATAAAAACAAAGGTGGCATGGTCTTAAGTCCCTATTAAACAAAACTAGAAAATGTCAAGCAACTGATCTATGCGCTGGATCTGAAGCAAGGATTTAACAGCATAGTTTTTCGGTAATCTCGTTTTAGCAGGATTAAACCAGATGGCCTCCATACCTGATGCCAAGGCTGCATCAACATCTTCGCGTAAATGGTTGCCAATATGTACGATGTTGTTAGCCGGGACGTTGGATTTTTTTATGGCCTCCAGATAAATTTTTTGCGAAGGTTTTTTCTCTCCAACATCGGCGGCACAAATACAAAATTGGAAATATTGACCGATACCAATTTCATTGACACTGGCATTACCATTACTTAGACTAATCAGTTGATATCGCGTAGCCAGATAAGAAAGCACCACTTCTACCTGCGGAAAAAGCGCTACACGATTTCTCCAGAAATAATAATAATCAGCCAAAGCCAAGGCATGTATTGTCGCATAACCGGACTGTTGCAAAACTTCAGAAATATGAAGCAGACGTAATGCATGCCAATTGCATTTATATTTTTCCCGCTGTAGAAGCTCACCAGCCAGTGCGTCAAAAGCAGCAAAATTAAATTTCTTTGCCACCTTGGGATAATTTTCAATTATTTTTTCATACAACTTTGTTTTTGCTCTGCTGATAACTATCTGGTTATCCCATAAAGTATCGTCTAAATCAAAGCTTATAATTTGAATATTATTTTTAAAATGTGAAGCCAAGATTGACACTGCAGGCCGGCACGCGCTCGAGACCGATTTAATCCGGGAGATGGAG
>CAZKUH010000581.1:0-1788 GCA_964555895.1 uncultured Enterobacterales bacterium | reverse complement strand
TATGCCAACTTTGAAGTTTCAGATACGGCCATTGAAATGATGAACAGTTGATCCTTTCTGGACCATTTCGTTTTATTCGACATACAGTTTGCACGCGAGTTGCCAAAAACCTCGCACCGTCTCGATTTCGCGCAAGCCTGAGCGTCTGCTGCTGTGAGAATTTTGTTGAAGTGATCATGAGACTGCAGGGCTTGCCTGATCTTCTCAATAGTCTGACAATATTTCGTTTCTTCAAGCAATCCATGCAGCCGGGCGCGTTGGGTTAGATAAAGTTCTTCGTCCTGTGTCAAAATTAATCCCCCCGGCTTGTTTGCGCTCGCCAGGACTTCTCTTATGGAAGGCGGATAATCACCGCAAAAAGCTGAATCCCCCAAACCAAATTGTATTCCGGAGACAATATCCCGGTCGGTTTCGGGTTTGCGCTCACGCCTTCTTTTCTGCTTGAGCATTTTTTCCAGCCCCATATCAATCGGGGTAAAGTCCGCGAGGTTGCGGCGTGCGCGTATTTGATTGAGCCTTTTTTGGGAAAAACAATATTTGCCCGGTGCGGTGTATTGCGAATTGATCATAAAACTCAGCTTGCGGCCTCTGATTTCATCGACAAAAGCAGGTTTTAAAAACGGATAGAGTTGCAGGAAACCTTTAACCAGAAATCGTTCAGTAAGCCAGCAATCGCCATTTTTTTGCAAACGCAACAATTCGACCCTGTCTTTGCTGTCGAGTCCTTCCTCAAAATGCCTACCGAGATAAGGACTAAAAGGATTATCAGATTGAGAAAGCGGCAGACGTTTATCTGCCATGGCGGCATATTTTTGCACAAACAAATCCAGGCGCGGGTCGGCTTTTGCAATAGTCGTCAGATAGGTTCCTGCCAACAATATGGCAACAAAGTAATAAATCCTGACGATGCCTCTATTATTTAACAAAACTTATTCCCGGTCCAGTTTTCCAAAGCACAATTGGCATTAGTTTATGTCAATATTTGGAAAAGGATAGCTTATGTCATACCATAATGTCGAACAAGGGGTTCGTTGTGAACGACTAAAGGGCGCCGAAATAGATGCAAAATTAAAAATCTTGAGCAACAGGAAATGGCCCAAAACGGTTGTGGCGGTTTTGTGTAATGTTTCTGCGAAACTAAACTGTAAGGCTAAATAGCTTTCTCGCGATTTCATTGGCGTTGAGCCCATTCTGTTCTATGTCTGAAGCATGGCATCCGAGGTGATTCGCATATTGGGTATTGATCCTGGCCTCCGCTTTACCGGCTGGGGGGTGATTGATGTGGAAGGCAGCCGCCTGAGACATGTGGCTAATGGCACGGTAAAATCGGATAATTCGATGACATTGGCAGCCCGCCTGGTGCAGATACACAATGGCCTGATGGAAGTCATGAGCGCGTATGCTCCCCATGAGGCAGCGGTTGAAAACACCTTTGTCAACAAGGATGCAACCGCTACCCTGAAGTTGGGTCAGGCGCGTGGTGTTGCTTTACTGGTGCCCGCACTTTCAGGAATATTAGTGGGCGAATATGCACCCAACCATGTTAAAAAATCTGTTGTCGGTGTGGGCCATGCTGATAAACACCAGATCAAGGCGATGATTGGCATATTGTTGCCTGCCTGTACGCTTGACAGTGCGGATTCAGCCGATGCTTTGGCCGTTGCTATAACCCATGCGCACCATCGCGGACAAAGAGCGCTGCAACCGACCAAACGAAGGATAGGTGCATGATTGGCAAATTATTCGGCACCGTTGATTCTTATGGCGATGACTGGGTCATCCTCAATG
>CAZKUH010000580.1:0-1791 GCA_964555895.1 uncultured Enterobacterales bacterium | reverse complement strand
TATCACGAAAAGTAGTGGGGTGTGTTTGAAAACATCTTTCTCTTATAAAAATATATTTCATAATTCTTAAATCAAAAACAGGAGTTAACGAATGTCTATATCTAGAATCGAAAGCTGTATGATATTCTCTTCTTCTGATAAGATCCCAATATCTTTTATTTTCATAAACTAATTCTACCCTCCTTTCACGCAAGACATTTTCAAGGCTAAGAGGAATACTTATGGTATGTGCAGCTCTACGTCTTATATCATTAATAGCTTTTTCTGCTTTAGCAACATCTCCTGAACCACTTTCTACAACAGCTTCTGCATAATTTAAAAGTATTTCGGCATATCTAAAATCTATCCAATCTGTCTTGGATTGATTCCATGCAAGTATAGGAGTATAAGATTCATTTAGAAATTTTTTGAATCCGAATCCTGTTCTTGTCATATTCCCTCCAAAAGTATCAAACCCAGAATACAAATTTGGGGCAGAAGCTCCATAAGCATAGTAAGTTACTCCCCCGACATTAACAGATTGATTACCTTTTTCAATTACAGGGGTACCATCTGGTTTAATAAACCCCCCTTGTATTATTATATCTGTATTTTTCCATACGGAATGAGGGAAAATTACAGTTGCACTTAACCGTGCATCTTTATCTGCAAAAATATCTGTAGCGTTATCAAAAGTTAGATACGTTCTGCTTGAATTATAGCCGTCATAATTATTAAAATCACCATCAGTGGTTGTAATTATTGGCGCACTACGACCTGGATTTGAGTAACTTTCATATTCATCAGCTAATTCTAATGTAGGGTTAAAACGACCAGGATGTGGCCAAGCGCCAGTAGTTTGAGCCGGGTTACCCCAATTATCCTGATTACTACCCAAGTCAACACCAGGTAATGTAAAACCCTTTAGAAAAATAACTTCTTGAAGTGCTCTATTAGGGTCTTCAAACATTTCTCTATAATTTTTTGATGCTTCACTTGGATTAAGTGGAGTAGGTTGATATAAAGTGTATTTACCCGAATTCATTATTTTCTCAGATGCATCAATACATTGTGCATAAAATTCTCCTGCATCAGAAGCGTTCATTCCAACTAAACCAGCTGAGACAGCTTCACCCGATAAGGGGTCTTTATCCCAAAACTTTGCAATTGAGGCAGCATGCAGGGCTGCTCTTGATTTTAATGCTAAGGCTACCCATTTATTTGCCCTTCTTCTTGTTCCATCGCCATCACCTAGTAATGCAGCAGCTTCATCACATGTTTTGAGCACAAAATCCCAAGTCTCTTTTTCTGTACTTCTGGGAATATCTAGAGCTTGTTGTCCTTCGCTTATATCTGCGATTTTTGTTATTATAGGAACACCACCATACCTTTTGGCTAAACCAAAATAAAGATAAGCTCGAATAAAACTAGCTTCACCGAGTAAACCATCTTTAACGTCTTGATCTATTTCCAAATCGGGAATAACACTAAATAATAAATTGACATCTCTATTTAATTTATATCCCTCGACCCACCATGCAAATTGATCACCACCATCCTTCTGCCAAACAAGATCTTGATGCTGAGAGCCTATACCATCATCTGTTATAACCCAAGGGTAAAACCCTGCGTTATTAGGGCCAGGATTATTATTATAACGTATTCCATTTTCCGGTGTTGAATTAAAATCTTCGATAGGCAACTGTGAATATAAATTTGCCATAAATGCTTTTATGCCATCCGGACTTGAAAAAATTGCATTTGCACTTACTTTATCAGTTGGTTGCAAGTTTAAAAAATCGTCATTACAAC
>CAZKUH010000579.1:0-1792 GCA_964555895.1 uncultured Enterobacterales bacterium | reverse complement strand
TTCCTTGGGTTCACCGAGATACCCAGTGACCGCGAAGAAGTTAGGAGCCGGTACCGGAGCCTTGCCAAAACTATGCATCCTGATGTAGGTGGAGATCCGGAGGACTTTCAGAAGTTAAAGGCGGCGGCGGAACAGGCTATGGCTTATTTTGATAAGACTGGGGGTGAGCGCTAGTGTCTGGATTGATGCTTTTACGACCGGCACCTGATGTCTGCCAACAGTGTGCGTGCCAACACCCGCCTGATCAGCCACATAACCAGCAGAGTCTTTACTGGCAGTATTACTTTTATGGCAAGCACGGGCGTTGGCCAACGTGGGAAGATGCCATGGCGCACTGCGATGAGGAGACGCAAAAATATTGGAGAGAGGCACTGGAAGAGCGTGGGATCCAGGTGACTGCTAGTTAGATATTACTTTGGGAGAACTGGGGGAGTAACGGCCATATGAAGTTCAGCTACTTTGACATACTAAAAGCTTATCACGAATTCAAGGTTGCGAAGAGTGTTGGGAGCAAAGCCAACGCAATGTTCAGTGCCCTTTTGTGGAAAGCGAACGTGTTGCGCTTTCCCCGACGCCTTCCAATTTATAATTCGGAGCTAATGGACTTATCAGGTTTAACCAAAGATGAACTATACCCAGCACGAAACAAACTTACCCAGCTGAGCATCAATGGCCTTCCCCTTGTGCGGTACCATAGCAAAGGCACACGCAAACCAGGTGAATATGAAATCTTCTATGAAAACTTCATTAATTACTTCCAAGATTGTTCGGAAAATCCAACTAATCCAGAGGGAAAACCCCCTAAAGAACAGGGTCAATTTAGGGATTATTCGGATAATCCGACTAAAGGTACCACTAATCTCCACACTAATCCCCAGACTAATCCCGCAAGTGGATTCATTAATAAACAAACTAATGAATTAACTGATGATGGTCGTCTGAACGGGAAACAAAATTTCAGCAGCGGCACCGATCCGCTTAATAGTTTTTCAGAACAGGCTAAGACTGTGACTGATTATCTCAGGGACAGGCTCAAGGCCAAGGGAGTGTATATTGCTCCGAACTGGTACCAAAAGAGCTTCTCAAGTGCGATGAAGTTGATAAATGGGGGCAGTGTATCCTCAGAACAGCTGAAACAATGTATTGACTGGGCCTTTACCGATGAGTATTGGGCCAAAAAGGTTGATTCTATGATGACCATCGAGCGGGTGCTACCCAAATATCAATTGCAGCTGCAGGAGGCGGAGAAACAGAAACAGTGCCATAAGCGCAGGATCCCAAAGATAGACGAACATGGGATGGTGGTCGTTAATGAGTGAAGTACGGTTTCCTTGTGTAATGGGAGGGTAGCAGATGGCAGGACCATGGACGAAAGAAGAAATTGAATACCTTGAGAACCGTTGGGGCTCTATCAGCATACCAGCAATTGCAAAACACCTGAATAGGTCAGTTAATGCGATAAAAATCAAGGCATATAGAATAGGCCTGCGAAGGCACTTACACAGCGGCGATTATATAACTCTCAATCAATTATTCAAAGCATTAAGGCTGGAGGGGGCATACAACGAACGTTTTAACGCATGGTCTAGGCATGGGCTTCCCGTCAAGCGTAAAAAAGTTGTAAATAATTCATTCCGGATTATTTACATCAGAGATTTCTGGAAGTGGGCAGAACCAAACAAAATGCTTATTGATTTTTCTAAAGTAGAGCGCAATATCCTGGGCCCGGAGCCAGATTGGGTTGATGAAAAGCGGAAAGCTGACTTTCTTGCCAACCAGTATAAAAAAACAC
>CAZKUH010000578.1:0-1796 GCA_964555895.1 uncultured Enterobacterales bacterium | reverse complement strand
GTACGAAACGGTGTCTGACGACCCCAAAGATTATATTAGAAAGTCCATGCCAAAGAAGTGTGATCCTGAGTGTGAAGAAGGCATGGTCTGTGATCCGAAGGTGGGGGAGTGCGCGGAGAAGGAAGATATCGCCCAGGCCGGGGGAGAGGGAGAGAAACAAACTTGTGAAGAAGGCATGGTCTGGCAAGTGGATCAAGTCGCGCGGAAAAATCAATCGCAATCGCAGGTTGTTGTCGATAAAGTTTTTCTGAAATTGATATTATGCTCATGTCCGCTGAGACCTTAATCGATCTATTTTCTGAAGCGCGTGCAGAAACCGGTATGTTTTGTGTAGTGTTGCTAGCCGCTTTGTCGCTGTTGTCTGTGGGTTCGGCACAGGCCGACAACAAGATGAGGATAAATGGCGGCAATATCAGCCATCTGAGTGACTGTATGCCGGATATTCTCAGTGAAGGAATATGCCATGTTACCGATTGCCTTTGTTTGCTATTATTTTTCATGCGTTCCCTGTCCCAATGATTAAAGATATTTGTCAAACCCTACTGCTGGCTCTCTACTCTACCCGTGCTACTTGAATATGCAGGATTTCAGCAAGAGGAGAAGCACACATATTCAAGTAGCACGGGTATATATAAATCAGCTTTAGCATAGATAACTCATGAACAAATTAATAGCATTAAAATTAAATGTCACTTTTTAGCCACATATCTGCATGTTATCCGGTTATTCATTGTGGTTATTCATTGCTACCTGATACAATTTTTGGAATAATCTACCGTCGATGACACACGATAATTCTCTCTTCAGGCAGCAGTTTCCTGCCATTATACAAATGGAGAACCTTAACCAGGTTTATCTGGATAGTGCGGCCACTACCCAAGTACCCATTTCCGTGGTTTCCCGTATCAGTCAATTTTATTCCAGCTTGCAGGGTAATGTTCATCGCTCCAATCATTTGCCGGGAATAAACACCACTCGTGCTTTTGAGGAAGTACGATCACAAGTAGCACAATTTATTGGCGCAGCAAACAGCGACTCCATTGTCTGGAGCAGCGGGGCTACTGCTGCCGTTAATATGGTGGCGTTTAGCTGGGCTGAGCACCATTTAGACGCTGGTGACGAAATTTTGCTCAGTGAACAAGAACATCACGCCAACCTTGTACCCTGGCAACAACTCGCCACAAAAAAGGGGTTGTTTTTAAAGTGGCTGCCTATGAAGGATTCCGGCTTAATTGACTTCTCCCAAGCAACGGATTTCTTAACCCCTCGCGTCAAATTAATTGCTATCACCCATGCTTCAAATGTTACCGGGGTGGTTAATCCACTCAAAGCATTCATTCGCCAGGCAAACAATAAAAACATTAGAGTCCTAGTAGATGGTGCACAATCCATACCGCACCTGGCTATCAATGTGGCGGATTTAGGCTGTGATTTTTTTATATTTTCTGCCCATAAACTCTATGGCCCCAAAGGTCTGGGCGTACTTTACGTTGCACCCGATCGGTTGATGGAAATGCAGCCCTGGCAGACAGGTGGAGAGATGGTGAAAACTGTCACAAAACAACAGTCCACCTTTCAACAAATGCCTTTACTGCTCGAAGCCGGGACGCCAAATATCTCCGCTGTGATTGGCTTTGGCGCAGCGCTGGATTTTTTACAACGTCAGGATTTACAGCAACTTTGGCAACATGAATCCAATCTTGGACAATACTTACTTCAGGCTTTATCACAGTTCGATAATATTCAGATCCTGGGGCTTCCCTGTGAAAAGCCCTATTCCAAACTGCCACTCTTTT
>CAZKUH010000577.1:0-1803 GCA_964555895.1 uncultured Enterobacterales bacterium | reverse complement strand
GATCCTCGGTATTATTTTATGAAATAGTAGACAAATAAATATCCAGCATATGATAATTAGTATTCGCCGAATATTTTCCTATTCTGATAATTTTAACTCCAGCTTCCCGACACTCTTTCAAAATAGCTTCACTTAAATTTAAACCACCATTTGATGATAATAAAATTAGCAAATCATTTTTTGCAAGCGTTTTCAAAAATTGTGTTTGATACGTTGAGTCGGTTGACGAAAAAGCCACCTTGCCAGATTGAATCAAAGCAACTGCAAAGTGTTTGGCCACAAAATTTGAACCGCCACTTCCAACTACCAAAATTTTGGAAGCAACTTTAATCACCTCAATCGCAGCAATGAATGCTTCTTCATTATTGAGTTCAATAGTCGCATTTACCGCTTCAAGTTTATTGTTTAGTAATCTATCGGATACTTGATTTAATGCAGCATTTGAAAATCGTTTGGTTTTTCTGTCTCCGTTAATAGAGGAACTTTTAGCATTCGCTTCGCTGATTGCCATTTTAAGATCGGGATACCCTTTAAAACCTAATTTTTGACAAAATTTAACCACGCTTGACTGACTGACACCAACAGCACTGGCCAGTTGCTGCGAAGAATAATCCCTTAACAAAGCAGAATTAGAAAGAATAAAGTCAGCTAATTTTTTTTCATTAGCTGACATTTCATCTCTGATAGAACGAATTTTAAGTAAACAACTCATACTGCTCTTCCACTCATAAAAAAATATATTTATCGATAAACTCTTTATCAACTTAATATGAATTTAGCAACTTGTTACTGTTCCAGACCAACAAAAAAATGTTATAATTCACACAATAAAATTACAATAGAAACAGGCTGTTAATCAATAATTTTGCATAACAGATGCTTGCAATCATTTTATACTAATTTGACATAAATTTCATCTTTCAAATGCTATTTACATAATATTTCAACTGCAAATTGCCAGTGAATGATGCAACTTAAAAATATAATGCTGAATTGTACTCGAAGATTTTTATTTCTATCGAGTAGATGCCACAACAATGAAAATGTTTCTTTTCTGACATGATTTTACTAAAAAAACAATGGTTAAAATAATTTACTTACATCTCTACAACAGCATTAATGAATAAAAAAAATATCAAATAAAGGTGAGAGGTATCCATGGCTAAAAGTTTCACATTGTTTGACTGGAGTATATTTTTAGGCTATTTCCTGTTACTAACCATTACAGGTTGGTATTTTAGTCGAGAGAAAATCACCAGTACACAGGATTATTTTCTAGGTGGACACAATGTGCCGGTATGGTTAGTCGCTATTTCAGTGCTGGCAACGGCTCAATCTGCTGCAACCTTTTTAGGTGGCCCCGATCAGGGTTACCGTGCTGATCTAAGTTATTTGGCCACAAATATTGGTGCCATCATTGCAGCTATTTTTGTTGCTTATTATCTAATCCCCAAGTTTTATCGTTACAAAGTCACTACAGTCTATGAATTACTGGAAGTCAGATTTGGTGAAAAAGCAAAAAAACAGGCCGGTGTCATGTATCTGTTTGGTCGGATTTTTGCCAGTGGCGCCCGTTTATACATGGCAGCAATTGCTGTCTCCATGATCCTTTTCAATGATATTACTGCCAATCATGTCGTGCTTTCCATCTCAATTCTCGCTGTAATCGGCCTGGCTTATTCTCTCATGGGCGGTATTCGTGCTGTAATTTACAGTGATGCCATCCAGTGCGCAGTTTATGTGAGTGCGGCGATAGCCGTTGTTTATTATTTATTGACGACTATCCCTGCAAGTTTTAGTGAT
>CAZKUH010000576.1:0-1809 GCA_964555895.1 uncultured Enterobacterales bacterium | reverse complement strand
GAATATTGGTTGGAATTTTTTCCATCGAATCAGCCAGTTCACTGTACCGGCGCTTTCCCATAAACATCAAATCTCTGACCACCAGCAAGGTCCATTTATCACCGATAATGTCGAGCACACTGGAAACCGGACATAGCGACCGCATACAGTCACGCCCCGGAATTAACGCATCAGCCTTTTTCATAGTCATAACATTATCATAGATAAAGACTTGCAATATGCAAGTCAGTGGTTTATTGTCGAGAACAGGTGGCTTTCAAAACAAAAGCTACTACCCGCAACAGACACACTATAAAGGAGAAAAAACCATGAAATTTTATACTGTAAACGGATCGCCCAACTGCCGAAAAGTGCATGCTGTCATCAACTATCTGAGGCTGAATGTCGATATTGTCGAGCTGGACCTGCTTGCCGGCGATCTGGAGAAACCCGAATATCGTGCTTTGAATCCAAATGGCATGGTGCCCGCACTGGAAGATGGTGACCTGAAACTGTGGGAATCAAATGCGATTTCACAATACCTGGCATCACTGGCACCCGCCAGCACTCTCTACCCCGATGATCCGGCCATACGTGCCGACATCCACCGCTGGCAAAGTTGGGAAGAATGCCACTTTAATCGCGCCTGCGGTGGTTACCTGTTTGAAAACGTGCTCAAGGGATTGTTTAACATAGGCAAGCCTGACCCTGAGGTACTCAAAGAAGCCGAACAAAATTTTAAACGATTTGCACAGATACTGGAAGAACAGCTTGAAGGGCGTAATTTCATCCTTGGTAAGAATGTAACACTCGCCGACTTCTCAGTTGGTGCGATGATGATTTACGCAGATGCCGCAAGCATACCAATTGCTTCATTTAAAAATATCTCAAACTGGACAAACAGGATGGCAGGCATTAATGCCTGGGCTGAGGTGCCTGCATTGGCGGCCTGATGGTTATCAGCTGGAACAAACCGGGGCAGAAAACAATTGCAACTGATATTAGAGTTGATTGTTCTTTGATCCGGGCTGTTATTAACGTTTTGCATAACTCGACGGATTTATACAGAGCAAAGCGATAGCGGTGCGGCGTATAAAACCGGTCAAGATTAATACACTTATTAGCTTTTATGTTCGGCGGCGCAATGTAACAACGCCTGCTGCAATACCAGAACCAAATAACCACAATGCTGTGGGTAAAGGGACAGCTGAAAATTGTCCACTTAAAGCTAAGCTAGTAGATTGTTTTGGGCCAGTAGAAAAAACTGAACCAGGGATACCATCGTTATCTCCATCTAAAGTGATTATTTGAAACAAATTTAGAGAAGTAAAGCTAAGCTCTAGCAATAGATCGCCACTAAGAACATTGCTGTTCCATGTAATGGTTAATGGAGAAAAAACAGGATTTTGAACGCCATTGGGGATTGTTAAATCGCCAGCTATGGGTAGACCAAATAGATTGCCTGTAAATATGCCCGAAAAATCAGAGTTGAAGTCTTCGCCTAAAAAAGAAAAGTCACCTGAAACACTGGCTGAATCAGTAAGAGTTGATCCTGTGTATAAATCTAATGTTCCATCAAAATGAAATATCGCTGCTTGTGCATGACTTATATTCAGTGCGACTATAAAACTAAACATTAATAACTTTTTCATAATATTTTCTCCTTTTATTGAATAAGCTAAGGGTAAAGGGGGCGCGGCGTTTTTCCCGCGTCCAGTCTAGCTTGTTAGCATTATTAAGCAAGTTTAAAGATACTTAGAAATAAAGCACTAATGGTGGCAATAAATACTCCAAATGCAGTTACAGCCCTATCAGCGCCTTCAATTTTTT
>CAZKUH010000575.1:0-1818 GCA_964555895.1 uncultured Enterobacterales bacterium | reverse complement strand
CTATACTGATGGATTTTACGTTCATAATATTTCTCCTAAATGACAATAATAAAATTAATTCAGCAGGTGATGGTTTGAGTTGTTCCCGCTGCCTGATTGACATTAAACAATAAGATTGTGTTAGCAAAATAATAAAAAAGAGGCAGAGCTGTGATGAAATGTGGTGAAAATATGGCGAGCATGGAAATTCGCAGCCAGAGCTATTATGATGTTTGCAAAGAAAAGAAAAATTAAATAATTTGGAGCATAAAAATCGTATGGCTAAGATAATTGCGCTGGTAGAAGATGAACAAAGTATTCGCGATAACTATGCACAATGGTTAAGACGGCATGGCTACCAGGTGCAGGAGTATGGCAGTCGAAAAGAAGCGAGTGCCGGCTTTGCCCGTCAACTTCCAGATCTGGCAATATTAGACATTGGTTTGGGGGATGAGGCCGAAGGTGGCTTTGATCTTTGTCGAGACTTGCGGGCAAAATCAGTGACTTTACCCATAATTTTTCTCTCAGCCCTCGACAGTGATTTTGATATGATCTCGGGTTTACGTTTGGGTGCGGATGATTATTTAACCAAAGATGTCAGTTTACCCTTTCTACAGGCACGTATTAACGCGCTCTTTAGACGATTAGAAGCCCTTTCTCAACCAGAGAATAAAGCTGCTAAAATTAGCCGAGGTGATCTGATACTCGATTCGGATCGTTTTTCTGCCCATTGGCAAGCTCAGAATCTTAATTTAACCTTGACAGAATTCTGGATGTTGCACGCTTTAATACTGCGGCCGGGTCACGTTAAGCAAAGAGAACAATTGTTGCGGGATGCCAATGTTATCGTTGAAGAAAATACCATTACCAGCCATGTCAAAAGAATGCGCCGAAAATTTGAAGCGATCAGCCCAGGATTTGACTTTATCGAAACGGTGTATGGGGTGGGTTATCGTTGGTCAGGACCGGCTACCTAACCTATAGCTATTTCAATGCCTTGGGTCTGCGTTCAACATTTTGTTAGACTATAAAGCTTGTCATTGAGTTGAATTATGGGTATAGATGTCTCTTAAGTGTCTACCGATGGCTAAAGGCTGATGAGGAGAAATATAATGGAAATTTATGGTGCAGGAAACTCGCGCTCTATTCGCGCATTATGGGCTTTAGAGGAGGCGCAACTCGACTACCATTATGTTGCTGTTGAATTTGGTTCTAACACAGCAAATGGCAGTTTGAGTGAGCAGTATCGCTGCTTGAATTCGCAAGGCAAGGTGCCTACCTTGGTTGATGATGATTTTATTCTCACAGAAAGTGGGGCAATTTTGAATTATATTGCCTCAAAAAGTAATATCAGCCAGTTAATGCCAAATGAAATAAAAGCGAAGGCTAAGTATGACGAGCTTTGTTATTTTATCCTTTCAGATTTAGAGCAAAGCCTCTGGACCAATGGCAAACATCGATTCGCTCTGCCGGAGGCGCAACGTGTTGCGGAAGTCTTGGCAACGACTACCTGGGAATTTGCCAAGGCGCAAAAAGCACTAGGTTGTTTATTTGATGGAGAGGGTTTCGCTCTTGGTGCTCATTTCACCATGGCGGATATTTTGTTGGCACATACTTTGAGTTGGGCCGAAAGTTTTAAATTTACCGTGGATGATAAATTTTTGGCATATAAAAACCGGCTGTATCAGCGGCCTGCTTTTAAAAAAGCCGTTAAAATTATTGCGGCTTAATTTCAGTAATTTTTTTAGCAACTACCGCTAGAAATACAAAATAGCCAGTAACGATCCGGTAGAAATTGAAAGCCATAAAATTAGTGCCTGGAGCATTGGATTTAAGCGT
>CAZKUH010000574.1:0-1822 GCA_964555895.1 uncultured Enterobacterales bacterium | reverse complement strand
CGTTAATTAGTCAAATTGAAAAAGGCTTTTATTTGCCCTATACTCAAATCCATTTAAGCACTGTAAAGAGGCACTTTATGGTCAGACTAAATAAATGGCGTGCAAACGGCATTGGCACAATGCGAATACTTTTTGGCGCAATTTGGGCGATAGATGCACAATTTAAATGGCGGCCATCATTTATTGATAACCTTGTTAGCTATCTGACTGGTGGACAGGATGGTCAGCCGCTTCTGGTTAAGGAATGGATTAGCCTCTGGATTGATGTGGTCAAAATTGATCCAACTATTTTCGCTTATTTGGTGGCTTCCACCGAAACAGTCCTGGCGATAGCCTTAATTCTGGGAGTTTTTTCGAATCTCGCCTATATCGGCGGTGGACTACTGTCGCTGGTTATCTGGTCTACAGCTGAAGGGTTGGGTGGTCCCTATGTTGCCGGCTCGACGGATATTGGTGCTTCTATTATTTATTTTATCGTGTTTGGACTTTTATTTTTCTCTCATGCTGGCCTTTACCGAGGCTTTGATAAATGGCTGACCCCCAGACTTGGTAAATATTCCTGGATGGCTTCCGGGCCACACCCAGACGCCTGATCGGCAGAATTTGGCCACGGCATTGAAGATGAAAATGAGTTATTCTACAACCTTGTTAACTGAAAAATAAGGATGATGATGGTGTCAAGTTAACAGAACAGCAATGTGGAAACATACTTCTTAACTATTGGTAGAATTTAAGCTGTTATGGTCTAATTTTATAAGTATTCATGTCAAAGTCAAATTGATTGTTCAGCGCTCCGATTGATAAGCATTTTTTCAAATTGTTTTGCGGGGACGGGTTTTGCGTATAAATACCCTTGAGCAATTTCACACGATATGGTTTTTAAAAATTGTTCTTGATCCTTGTTCTCTACACCTTCTGCAACAATAGATAAATTAAGCGTTTTGGCCAGAATGACGATGGCTTTAACAATGGTTGCATTATCCTCATTCACGGAAACATCTTTGATAAAAGATTTGTCAATTTTAAGAGTATCAATTTTAAATTTACTTAAATAACTCAATGAAGAGTATCCTGTTCCAAAATCATCAATAGCAATGCTGATCCCTTTCTTTCTTAATCTTGAAATGACGCTGATGGTTTTACGAATATTTTCCATTAACACACTTTCAGTAATTTCAAGCTCTAAATGCCTGGGGCTTAAATCAGCTTCATCCAGCGCCTGCAAAATTAACTCGTAAATATATTTGTCTTTAAATTGTATGGTTGAAATGTTGATGGCTATTGGTATGGGGTTGGGGGTATATGCGTGCCACTTTTTTATTTGTTTACAAGCGGTTTTTAATATCCATTCGCCTACTTCTTTAATCATGCCAGTATCCTCTAAAACAGGGATGAATACATCAGGCATTACTAAACCTTCAGAAGGATGATTCCAGCGCAACAAAGCTTCTGCGCCAATTATATTTTTTGAATTTAAATCGATTTGAGGCTGATAATATAGTTCAAACTCATTATTTGACAGGGCATGTCTGAGATGAGATTCAACCCTCATTCTATGTGCGGCAATATCACTCATATGCGGAGAATAAAATTTATAACGATTTTTGCCCTGTGCTTTTGCCTGGTACATTGCCGTGTCAGCATTTTTTAAAAGAAGATCCGGTTTATTTCCATCCTGAGGGAAAGTGCAAATACCGATGCTTGCTGTAATAAATAATTCTTTATTGGTAACTACTCACCCCCTACATCATTAATTTTTCCTGTGAGAGCTATGAGTGGATTATAGCCTTTGTTTGCCATGGTTTGTAGGTAACTTGAAATC
>CAZKUH010000573.1:0-1826 GCA_964555895.1 uncultured Enterobacterales bacterium | reverse complement strand
TGCTACAATGTTCATATTTAGCACTTTACCCGCATTACGTATAGCTTTTGTTAGGTGCTGGGCTTACTTCATTCCTTCCATTTCTTTTAATTTTGTTAGCATATTTATTCAGCGTTGACAAAGACATACTTATTGCCAAGTTTTGGTCGTGCGGCTGGCTTTTCGAGCGACTTGGCAATGTGTATGGCTTTAGCGTGGGCTTATTCATTTGTTAATTCATTTGCAATTAATTCAGCTTGTTTCAATACGGTTTCGGTTGCCAATTTTTGCATATCCGGTGGATATCCAAATTGTCTCAAAGTACGTTTGATTATTACTTTCAATTTTGCTCTTACGCTTTCTTTTATTGTCCAGTCAATCGATGCATTTGCTTTTACTCGCTCTGTTAATATTACAGCTAATTCCCGCAATTTATCTTTGCCCATTAAATCTCTTGCGCTTTTATTATTGGCTACAGCAGTATAAAAAGCATACTCAAAATCAGACAATCCGAGTTCTTCAGCCTGCTTATCCATAGCAACAATTTCTTTGCTCAATTCAATAAGTTCTTCTATTACTTCAGCAGCTGTCAATATTTTGTTGTGATATTTTTTAATGGCATTTTCAAGCATTTCCATTAGTGTTTTGCTTTTTACCAAATTCTTTTTCGAGCGAGATTTGATTTCATCATTTAAGAGTTTTTTCAAAACTTCCATAGCAACATTTTTATGCTTCATTCCTTTAAGTTCCAAAAGAAATTCTTCTGAGAGTATTGAAATGTCGGGTTTTTTAATACCGGCTGCATCAAAAATATCAATCACTTGTTCGGAAACCAACGCTTTGTCTATTACTTGTTTTATTGTTGTTTCAATTTCTTCATCGGTTTTTCCTGAACCTGTTCCGTCAAATTTTGCTAATCTCGCTTTTACTGCTTGGAAAAATGCAACTTCATCTTTTACATCCATTGCCTGCTCGTGTGGAATGGCAATGGCAAAAGCTTTTGAAAGTGCTGTTACTTCATTAATGAATCTTTTCTTTCCGTCTTCTAAGCAGAGTATGTGTTCTTCGGCAGAAAGAATCATTGCAAGTTTTTTTGAAGTATCCACTTCAAAATATTCCTCATAAGCAAAACCGTGAAACATATTTGAAACAACTTCTAATTTTTCCAACATCAATTCTACAGCTTGTTCCTGTAAAATTGTCGGGTCACCTTTTCCTCCTGAATCTGAATAAAAAGAGAGCGCCTTTTTCAAATCGCTTGCAATTCCCAGATAATCTACAACAAGACCACCCGGTTTGTCTTTGTAAACACGGTTTACTCTTGCTATGGCTTGCATTAGGTTGTGCCCTCTCATCGGTTTGTCGATGTACAAAGTATGCAACATCGGAACATCAAAACCAGTAAGCCACATATCACGAACAATCACTAATTTCAGTTCGTCTTCAGGGTCTTTCATTCGGTCTGCCAATGTTTTTCTTTGCTGTTTAGTAGTGTGATGTTTGGCAATTTTTGGTCCGTCAGAACTTGCCGAAGTCATTACAACTTTAATAACGCCTTTATCCAAATCATCCGAGTGCCATTCAGGGCGGATTTTAATAATTTCATCGTAAAGGTCGGCTGCAATTCTTCTCGACATAGAAACAATCATTCCTTTACCGTCAAAAACTTCTTGCCGTGCTTCAAAATGATTTACAATATCTTTTGCAATATTTTTAACTCGGTTTTCACTACCAATTAATGCTTCAAGCTGTGTCCATTTTGCTTTGGCTTTTTGATTTTCGGTTAAATCTTCCTGTGTTAAATCTTCTTCCAATTCCTCAACAAGCTTTTTCCCTTCTTCGCTAGA
>CAZKUH010000572.1:0-1829 GCA_964555895.1 uncultured Enterobacterales bacterium | reverse complement strand
CTTCTTCTCTTGCTGAAATCCTGCTTCTTGAATGATTGTGGGTATAAATTTCCACATCCCACAATTGAGAACGTCGACCTTTATGAGCCAATCTGGCAATACCAAAAACATCACCAGCGATGACTGACTTGATATGATTGGCATCAACATGTTGTCCCACACAAGTGTAAATATCAGGATCAATAGTCAGGTATGCAGCTACGCTGGCGAGTGTTTCTCCCAAAGAAATCGTCGCGCCGCCATGAAGCAGACCAAAAGGTTGTAAATGTTTTTTGGTTACAGACATTGCCCCTTTGAGTTGTTTTTGCTTAATTTCAACAATCTTAATACCCAAAATTCGGTTCAACCCATGGTTAATACGGTCATTCAAATTCTCGAGATCCACTTCATCAAACCAGATTGTCAAATTAATTCGCCGTTAAATCTGTTGCAACAACTTTCAGTGTGCCAGATAATAGCATTCTGAACAACAGCTTAACTGTACACCACTTATGCCTGAGACAAACCATCACCTTACCTGGACCAATCTATTGACCGCAGAAAAAGAAAAAAAATACTTTAAACACATCCTGCATCAAATCGCCAAGCAACGTCTTCAAGGTAAAATTATTTATCCCCCAGATAACAAAATATTCGAAGCTTTCAGACTCACGCCTTTATCCGGTTTAAAAGTGGTTATCCTCGGACAAGATCCTTACCATGGACCGGATCAAGCCCACGGTTTATGCTTTTCCGTGTTAAAAGGTGTTAGGCCTCCGCCCTCATTGCAAAATATTTTTAAAGAATTACACGATGATCTCGGCTGCACCAGACCACCACAAGGCAGGTTGGATCATTGGGCTAAACAAGGCGTTTTGCTGCTCAACACCATGCTATCAGTAGAAGCAGGTAAACCACAATCTCATGCAAATCTCGGCTGGGAACAATTTACCGATCGAGTAATTTCTTTGATTAACGAGAATTGTCAACATGTGGTGTTTTTGCTTTGGGGCAGCAATGCGCAGAAAAAATTCCGCTTGCTGGATACCGCTAGACATACAATATTTAAAGCCCCCCACCCTTCACCACTCTCGTCATACAGAGGTTTTTTTGGCTGTCAACATTTCTCTAAATGCAACAAGGCGCTGTTGGCGCATCAGCAAAATCCTGTCGCTTGGTGTTTACCCGAATACAGCTGATTTTGGCTTGAAATTGCGCTAATGCATAAACACAGTTTGAAGAAAACAGCCGGATCAATTTGTTTTTATACAACCACAATGAGAAAATAGCATAAAGGGTACTTCTACTAATTGATTATGCCCTACAAAGCAATCTTGCTAACAAAAAGTGTTATGATATGAGAAATCCATCAGTGAAGAAAATTTAAGGTCAATGGAGTATTGTCGGTGTTAATTGGACAATCAGTAAAGGATATCAAGGGAAATTATTCGGTCGACAGTTCTCGTATGCTTAAAAAGCCTGTTTTGCTAATGGGTTGTTTCTTGCTGTTTATTTCATTGATAGTTATGGCGCAGTCGGGTACAGCTGCTACCATAGCCTCGGTGACTTCTGCAACTAACCAGGATGCATCTCTAATCGACATACCTGTCGTTAAAAACCGATCAGATGTTTGGTATTATGTCGCATCCGCTGAAAAAATTATTTTTGGTAAATTTTATCAACAGTTATCCAAGCAACTTGACAATATCGATATCGTTCCTTTAAATCCTGATGAGATAGCAAAATGTGATTACCCCGATAAAAATGCACATTTTATTACTGCTGGAATTCTGGCATTAAAAGCCATCTCAAATTGTCAAATTTCACAGCCAATTTTCTCTTTTTATATT
>CAZKUH010000571.1:0-1836 GCA_964555895.1 uncultured Enterobacterales bacterium | reverse complement strand
AAAAAGTAACAAGGCTTATCCACGGGCATACTCACCGTCAAAATATTCATTCACTTAATTTGAACGGAAAACCCGCACAGAGAATTGTTTTGGGTGACTGGGGAAATACTGGATGTTATTGTGTTTGTGAATCAGGGACATTAAAGTTGGTCAATTTTTGATGAGATTCTCCTAATTATTTACACCAATACCAAACAATTATCAATTTCAGTGCGATTTATGCGAAAATAGGTTAAAACAACTATACGAATTAAATCTATTGAGTAGTTAATGATAAATTCAAAGTCTTTTAAAAGTATTATCTTATATCTCGCATTTTTCAATTGCTCCGTTTTTGCCGAGGATTTTCCGATACCCACAGTTAACGTGGTTGCTGCACAAACAAAATTACTTTCACCCGTTAGTTGGGTTTCTGGTACGGTGACCAGCCGTAATAATTCTCAAATCGCGGCGGAGGTTTCGGGGCGATTGATAGCTTTGGCAGAATTAGGTGACAGGGTTAAAACGGGCGATATAATCGCTCAGATAGATGACAAGGCTTTACAAATTAAAAAACGTGAAGATGAGGCCAGTGTTTTAAGTGCAAAATCAAGCTTGGAATTTTTGGAGTCAGAAGTTAAACGTAAAAAATCTTTGGCTAAAAGAAATCTTTCTTCTATCAATGATTTAGATCAGACCATTTCCAATCGTGATATTGCCAATGCAGATCTTTCTGCGGCCAAAGCTCGTTTAGAACAAACTGAACAAAGCCTGTCTTTTAGTTGTTTAAAAGCGCCATTCGGTGGTCTGATCACAGAACGTTTGAGTAATTTAGGTGAATATGTGAATAGTGGCTCAGCGATTATTCGTTTGGTTGAAACTGAAAATTTAGAAGCTTCGGTGTTTGCACCATTAGCGGCTTATAAATTTTTAATGCAGCGTAAAACCCTTGCCGTGGAATCGGACTTAGGAAATGGTATGGTGCCGATAAAATCTCTGATTCCTGTGGCTGACAGTCGTTCACACTTAATGCAGGTAAGACTGGACATGTCGTCGTTTGATTGGCCAGTAGGGTTGAGCATTAAGGTGGCGGTGGCTAATGGTGAGACTCAAAAGGTTTTAGCGATTCCCCGGGATGCATTGGTTTTAAGAAGAGAAGGGATTAGTGTATTCAGAATTAATGACCAAAAAAAGGCCGAGCAAATATCGGTTAAAATGGGGATTGGTGCGGGAGATTTGGTTGAAGTGATAGGCGCTATAAAAGAAGGTGACCTGATCGTTATTCGTGGTGCAGAAAGGTTACAAGCGGGTCAGTTGGTACAAATTAAGAAAAATAACCACAATTTAATTTCAGGTCACTCATTGTAACAAACCATCCAGATAATATTTTAGGAAGAGCATGAATTTAACAGCCGCTGCATTAAAAAATCCTACTGCTGTAACCGTTGCTATTTTATTGGCAATGTTATTTGGTGCGATCAGTCTAGTTAAGCTACCGATCCAGTTAACACCAGATATCAGCCAACCCATTATTGCTATTTCGACGAAGTGGAGTTCTGCGGCACCGCAGGAGATGGAAGCTGAGATCATCGAAAGGCAGGAGAACGTATTAAAAGGATTACAAGGGCTAACTTCTCTAGAGTCAAGTTCCAGCGCAGGTAACGGAACGATTACATTGCGTTACCGAACGGGAGTTAATTTGGAACGCGCATTGATCGATGTAATGAATGCGCTTAATCAGGTATCCAGTTACCCACCTGATGCGACCGAGCCTGTTATTTCTGTGGGTGGTGACGATACTTTTTCTGCCATTGCTTGGTTTGCTTTAAAACCTTTGAGTAGCAACAAGAGAGATAT
>CAZKUH010000570.1:0-1837 GCA_964555895.1 uncultured Enterobacterales bacterium | reverse complement strand
CCAAATATTCACTTAATTAAATAATAAAGAGTAACCAAAGCATATTAAAAAAAGAGATGACTATATGGCGAAAGTGGAGGATTTTGCGAGTGACGAATATGCCCATGCGTTATTTTTAGGAAATAAACTGCCTAAAAAGGAACGCGATGCGGTAGTGACGAAACTGTATCAATATACGGGTGTTGCCAAAGATTATTGGGAGCGAGCAAACCTAAGGGTAGGGCATCAGCAATTTACTAAAGAATTAATGCGTTCTAGAGATTTAACTGCCGGTCGAATTGACTCAAGGTTCCAAGGTTTTAGCATTGACGGCAATGGTGAAACCATGTCCTATGACCCAATGACAACCGCTATTGGACCTCCATTTCTTGCAGCATTTATGGATTATTACAGCAATGATTTGAAAGTACCTCCGACACAAACTTATCAAGTCTCTGGTGATGTATTTGGAAAATGGGATTGGAGTCACTCACAACCAGGTACTCCGTTTAAACTGCCTTCACCGAATACAGTACCCGATTTGTCGGTGGCAATGATTCAAAACCCAAATATGAAAGTGATGTTTTTACAAGGATATTTTGATTTGGCAACGCCATATTACACCACCCAATATCTTATAAGCCACCTGCAAATTCCTACCGAACTACGCAAAAATATCATCAGCAAATCATATGAAGCTGGGCACATGATGTATGTTCATAAACCGAGCTTAATTAAGTTCAAAAAGGATGTTGATGCGTTTATCAAAATGAGTCATTAGTCATTACTTTATAGGCTAGATTTTTGACAAAACGTACCACCTAAAAGCAACTGATTTCAAGTTGCTTTTTTTGTAGATTGATTTTTACGTTTGTGAATTTGAGCTTTTTGATTTCAAGCTGGTGGCTACAGAAATGCAGATATTCTTGAGGTTGGCGTTAATATTATTGCTATCGCAGATAGCTCACTACTGTCAAAATCATCGACACTAATGACGTCTTGACGACCCAGCTCAGCCCGTTCAATAAGTTCTGCGGCTTGTGGATTGATGAGTCCAGCAAGCCAAGCCTAGCTTCGCCATTTTAAGTGGGCTGGTGCCTTTTTTGCCTAAGTTCTGGTGCAGTTTGTTCAATATAGAATCTGCGGCAATGGTGTCCTCTAAGACTCGTTCCATTTTACCCACAGAAGCAGGAATTACGTAGGTTGTGCCTTATTTTGAAATCATATATAAAACGTGCGTTAAATATTTTTTTATTAACGGTGGTTATATTAGAATCGATTGTGTTTTTATTTTATATACCTTTTATTAGATATGGGTTGAGAGATATAGTTTTAACTATTCCTTCGAGTTACAAGAAACTTATCGAAAAAAATTTTGGTAATGAATATTTGCTTGTACCAACCAAGATCAAAGGTTATATATTTTTCGGATCAAAATATTCATATCAACTATACTTTCAGTTTATGTGGAGAGAAGGTGAACCGTTCACAGTAGTTCAAGATAATGGTTGTGAAGATGAAGAATGCATCCGGGTAGATTTAAAATATACAAATCCATTTTTTGAGAATGCAACAGATTTATTAAAAACAGCTCCCGTTTGCTTGTCGGGTTTTGAAGGGGAAATAATAGCATTTCCTCAAGATATGACTTTAAATAATTTCAATGTAATTTATTTGACTAAGCTTGAGTTATATTTGAGCGGGTTAGACTTGTTGAAGTTAGCAGATTTAAATAAAGGGCATTGTGAGTAAATGGGAAATAACAACCACACATAGGTAGGTACTTAAGGGAAAATATCACATAAAAAGGCGTTGTCATACCGACCGAAGTGGAGGAAACTTCCAGTTGTAACAGAGC
>CAZKUH010000569.1:0-1841 GCA_964555895.1 uncultured Enterobacterales bacterium | reverse complement strand
CTTGATTTTGTATCAGCTTTTATCAGTTGACGGGTAAAATTAGTGCGTTTATTGCAATAGATATTATTTATTTGTATTTTTATGATTATTTTAATCTTGGTTATCGTCCCAGGCAGGCTATGAAAGAAAAATATACTGCAGAAAATGAAACCTGTTCACCCTGTATCGGTACTTGCAGCACACTTCGTGGAGATAAAATTTGTCAAGGTTGTTTTCGAACCGAAGATGAAATCATGCTGTGGCATACCATGGACGATGAGCAGAAAAAAACAATTATTCAACGTATTCGTAAGCAACGACACCCATAATTATATTTAACCAATTTAATGCTGGAGACATTTAAAATGAAAAGCATGAGCATTTCTGCAGCACTATCTGCTAAAGAGACCACAGGGGAACAAATCAAAATAAATGGCTGGATAAGAACACGCCGGGATTCAAAAGCCGGTTTTTCTTTTCTCGCTGTACACGATGGTTCCTGTTTTAACCCGATCCAGGTCGTTGCTCCGGCAGAACTCACCAATTATGAAAGTGAAGTGAAAAAATTAACTTCGGGTTGTTCGGTTACCATTATTGGGGAATTGGTCCCCTCCCCAGCCAAAGGACAGGCTTTTGAAATTCAGGCAACAGCAGTTAAAGTGATTGGCTGGGTCGAAGATCCTGACAGTTATCCCATACAACCAAAACCTCATACCCCTGAATACTTACGCGAAGTGGCTCATTTACGTCCGAGAACCAATTTAATCGGCGCTGTAAGTCGAGTGAGAAATACTCTGGCACAATCGATTCATCGCTTTTTCCATCAAAATGGTTACTTCTGGATAAATACACCAATTATCACAGCCTCAGATGCCGAGGGGGCCGGAGAAATGTTTCGTGTCAGTACCCTGGATCTGGAGAACCTTCCCAGAGATGAACAAGGTAACATTAATTTTAAAGAAGATTTTTTTGGCAAAGAAAGCTTTCTCACCGTGAGTGGGCAGCTCAACGTTGAAGGCTATTGCCTGGCCATGTCCAAAGTTTATACCTTTGGTCCGACGTTCCGTGCTGAAAATTCCAACACCAGTAGACATTTGGCTGAATTCTGGATGGTTGAACCTGAAATCGCTTTTGCCGATCTTGAAGATGCAGCACAGCTAGCGGAAGATTTGTTTAAAGCCATGTGCCAGGCAGTACTTGAAGAAAGAGAAGATGACATGGCTTTTTTCAATCAACGCGTTGACAAAGGTGCGCTGGATAGACTTAAACTCATCGTGGATTCATCCTTTGAACGTATGGACTACACCGATGCCATCAAAATATTGCAAAATAGCGGCGAAAATTTTGCCTACCCGGTTGCCTGGGGCGTCGATCTGCAATCTGAACACGAACGTTACCTGGCGGAAAAACATGTCGGTCGTCCGATTATTTTACAAAATTATCCCAAGGACATAAAAGCTTTTTATATGCGTATAAACGATGATGGGAAAACCGTGGCAGCCATGGATGTGCTCGCTCCGGGAATTGGAGAAATCATGGGCGGAAGCCAGCGTGAAGAACGTCTGGAGGTATTTGATCAGCGATTGCAACAAATGAATCTCAATCCTGCCGATTATTGGTGGTATCGTGATTTACGTCGTTATGGTACCGTTCCTCATGCGGGTTTTGGCTTGGGTTTTGAACGCGCAGTTTCCTACATCACCGGCGTTAGTAATATACGTGATGTCATCCCTTACCCTCGTGCACGCAGAAGTGCTGAATTCTAAAGGACTTAAATTAAAAGGTGTCATAATGAGTAAAATATTAGCCTTGGCTGTCATTACAAGAGCACAATCGTATAATAAAAAAAGGACGAAAAAGAA
>CAZKUH010000568.1:0-1844 GCA_964555895.1 uncultured Enterobacterales bacterium | reverse complement strand
GCTCTACTAAGGTATATCCATATACCGATTCTTTGTTATGAAAGCTGGATTTAGGCAGTAAATTGCTCCATGCATTTACTGCATACCGTCCATCCATGGACATAACTAACTAATACTGCGCTTTCAAGCCTCGAATATGGACGCTTCTAGACTTGCTGAAACCTGTATTGTATTTTCAGGTGTCACGGGTATATACCCGTGATCATTCAAGATGCAGGACGCATCACACTCGTAAAGGTAAATAGAATCAAAGCATTTGATCGTTTATCTGCTACAATGTTTGGGTAGCATTTACAGTTCTGTAACAAGATTAACTGTTCCCAATCTATATACCCGTTGCACCTGGAAATGCGAGTTTTTCAGGTGCAACGGGTATAAGCCCTTATTGTAATGACTTCAGTTAAGGAAGCTTTGATGAAATCCTCTGATCTATTTGTAAAAGCACTAGAAAATGAAGGTGTCGAATATATTTTTGGCATCCCTGGTGAAGAAAATCTTGACCTGCTCAATTCACTTGTCGATTCTAAGATCAAGCTCATACTGACGCGTCATGAGCAAGGTGCAGGTTTCATGGCAGCGACCTATGGCCGCTTAACAGGAAAACCAGGCGTATGTCTCGCAACACTTGGGCCTGGTGCAACGAACTTGGTCACCCCTGCCGCGTATGCACAACTAGGCGCGATGCCCATGGTCATGTTGACGGGCCAAAAACCCATAAAGAAGAGCAAGCAGGGCCAGTTTCAGATTGTCAATATTGTCGAATTAATGCGACCCATAACCAAATTTACCAAACAAATTGTTGATGGCAACAATATCCCCTCGCTGGTGAGAGAATCCTTTCGCCTGGCGACTGAAGAACGGCCAGGAACCACCCATCTAGAACTGCCTGAAGATATTGCCACAGAAGAGACCACTGCAAAAATTTTTGACGTGGTTGGCGCCAGAAGACCCATTGCTGACAATATAACTATCCAAGAAGCCTCGACCATGATAGAGCAAGCTAAAATGCCACTATTATTAATTGGTGCCGGCGCAAATCGAAAACGAACCAGTTATTCGCTTACTGATTTCATCAATAAAACCGGCATCTATTTTTTCAATACCCAAATGGGTAAAGGTGTCATTGATGAGCGACATCCAAATTTTTTAGGTACCGCCGCACTTTCCGATTATGATTTTATTCATGATGCTATTGATAAGGCAGACCTCATCATCAATGTCGGCCATGATGTCATCGAAAAGCCCCCGTTTTTTATGGAAAAAAATGGCAAAAAAGTTATTCATATCAATTTTTTTCCTGCTGAAGTGGATGACATTTACTTCCCTCAACTTAATGTTTTGGGTGATATCGCTTCCAGTGTTGAAAAATTAACACAACATGTACGCCCAAACAGACACTGGGATTTTTCTTATTTTGACAGAATAAAAGTCGAAATAAACAGTCACCTTTCTAAATATTTTGAAGACGATCGTTTCCCCATGTTACCACAGAGACTGGTTAACATTATCCGTCAGGCTCTTCCTGAAGATGGGATTGTCACGTTGGATAATGGTGTCTATAAAATATGGTTTGCCCGCAACTATCTTTGTTATCAGGCCAACACTTTACTGCTCGATAACGCCCTGGCCACCATGGGTGCAGGTTTGGCTTCAGCCATGGCGGCAAAGTTAATTTATCCTGATAAAAAAGTTATCTCCGTCAATGGTGATGGTGGCTTTATGATGAATTCTCAAGAACTGGAAACCGCTGTAAGACTTCGTCTAAACCTCATTGTTATTATTCTCAATGATAATGCCTACGGTATGATCAAATGGAAACAGCAAGGCATGGGATTCGAAAATTT
>CAZKUH010000567.1:0-1870 GCA_964555895.1 uncultured Enterobacterales bacterium | reverse complement strand
ACACTTTTTCATTCATTATTTATTTTATTGGCCGTGTGGATCTGGGTGCGAGCCAGACAAGGTCTGAAGATCTCTGATGAGATAAAAAGAAGGTACTGATAATGGAAGAAAAAGTAGGGAAAATATGGGGGCAATGGATACAAAAACGCGCGCACTCAGGATACAAAGAGGCGCAGTTAGATTTAGAAACAATCGTTAGACCTTTATCCATTGTTTATCGGGCTATGGGGGGCGAGTCTACGGTTAAATTAACCTCAGAAAGTGCTCAGCAACAGCAGGTTCAGCGAAATTGGTTACAAAAACTGGCAGGAACGGGACAACGTTATCAATTAAGTTGGTTAGAACCAGAAGCCTTGATATTACCCCAAAGTATCGATATATTTCCTACAAAAGAACAAAATTTTGACTGCTATCTTTGGTTATGTATGCAGCTTTCCATACCAAAGTTACACAGTGATTGGTTAACGAATAATCTGTTAATCACACGAAAGACTCTTTTAACCTGGCCAGGATTTTCAAAAAGATACTATAAACTGGTGCATCAATATATAAAGGAGCGTGCAAAAATACCTTTTACCAACAAACAACAACAAACAGAACAAATTATTAGTGATGGCTTAAATCATCCCTTTGATCCATTACCAGAGTTAATGTCACTAATTCCCGTGAATCCTGTATTGATTTGGCCTGATCCTAGTCCTCCAGAAATCATAGAAGCTGTCGATGTAGAAGGAGAACCATCAAAGAACGGTTCTGGCAGTCAGTTAGAAATAAAAAAACAAAATAAACGCTATAAGGCCAAACGAGTGAAATTACGTCAAAAAAATGATGGCATTATGCTGTATCGTTTTGAAAGTATTTTTTCCCGTGCAGAACATGCCAATGTTAATAGAGAGTTGGATGAAGATCAGGATGAAAATCCAGAAAAAATAGCCGATGATCTGGAAGAGTTAGCCATTACCAGAGCGGAAGCAGGGACAGGGCGTTTAAAATTCGATTTGGATTTGGCCGCAGAACAATCTGCTAAACATCAAGAAATGCAGGGCATTTTGTTACCAGAATGGGATTACAATAGTCAACAAATGAAGAAAAATTTTTGTCGTGTGCTGATAGATAATCCACCACAGAGTGGATCACCGCACAAGGAGCCACAATTACGACCCTTATCTGAAAAACTTAACAAAAATATTCATCAAGTGAGAAGGCAACTCGCCAGTTTATTACCTCAAAGAACTTGGCTTAAAAATCAACTAGACGGTTCAGAAATTGATATGGATGCTTGGCAGCAATTTAGTTCAGAAAAAACCTTGGGAGCACGACAACCCGAACCTCAGCTTTATCGACAATTGAGAAGCCAGCATCGAGACATTGCGACTTATTTATTGGCCGACTTTTCTCTATCGACGGATGCCTGGATCAACAATGAGCAAAGAGTCATTGATGTATTAAAAGATGGTTTAATCATGATGTCTGAAGCGCTTTCCTTTGTAAAAGATCGATTTGCTATTGGAGGATTTTGGTCAAAGAAAAATGATTGTATACAGCTGTATAAAATAAAAGATTTTAATCAAAGTTATGACCAGCAAACTATTGGACGAATTCAATCCAGTGAACCCGGTTTTTATACGCGTTTAGGTGCCGCTATCCGTTATGCTGTTAAACAACTGATTGAGCAAGGTGCTCAACAAAAAATATTGTTGTTATTGAGTGATGGTAAACCCAATGATCTGGATGCTTATGAAGGTCGCTATGGAGTAGAAGATACCAGACACGCTATTTTAGAAGCCAGAAAAATTGGAATTATCCCATTTTGCGTCACCATTGATCAACAAGCAGAAGATTATCTTCCACATATATTTGGACGCCAAGG
>CAZKUH010000566.1:0-1891 GCA_964555895.1 uncultured Enterobacterales bacterium | reverse complement strand
GCTGTTGGCTGTTGGCTGTTGGCTGTTGGCTGTTGGCTGTTGGCTGTTGGCTGTTAAAAAACTAACCTTTTTGAAGTTCCTTTTCATCGGATTTCCTTCCCGTTTTGATTGTTTTGAGTCTGGCGCTCAATAAAGGGACCCTAAATGTAACAAAATATGAACAACAATAAAATGGTAATATTCACACTTTTGACATTTTATGCCGTTAATCAACCCAGAGACTGTTTATTTGGTTTAACGACTGATTAAGGATATGGGGTTGTTGGTTGCCTAGCTAATTTTATGCTTGTGGACTATCCCCGTGCTACTTGAAAATGCATGATTTCAGATGGCACGGGTATATCACTAAGCTAAATTCTGGATAACTAGAATAAATCGCTCACGGTTTCAGCTTCAGATTTTAATTCATTTTCAGAAGCCAACATTTGAGTTTGGATAAAATCACTTATCGGCAAGTCCTGGACTATTTGATAATCGCCATTTTTGCAAATAACCGGAAAAGAATAAATAAGTCCCTTTTCAATCCCATAACTGCCATCGCTCGGCACGGCCATAGAAACGTAATCTCCAGCAGTCGAACCCAGCACCCAATCCCGCATGTGGTCGATGACGCCATTTGCCGCAGAAGCAGCCGAGGAAGAACCACGCGCAGCGATAACTTCTGCGCCACGCTTGCCAACTTTTGGCATAAATTCTTCCTGCCACCAGTTTTCATCCACCTGATCCAAGGCTGCATCATCATTAATCGAGGCATGAGATATGTCAGGTACCTGGGTGGTGGAATGGTTACCCCAGATAATCATGCGTTTGACTGAATTCACATTATTATTGGTCTTTTCCGCTAGCTGGTGTAAAGCTCTATTATGATCCAGACGTGTCATTGCTGTGATATTTCTTGAATTAATATTCGGGGCGTTTTTCTCAAGAATATAGGCGTTGGTATTGGCTGGATTTCCCACCACCAAAATTTTGATCTCTTTGTTGGCGACTTCATTAATGACTTTGCCCAAAGTTGAGAAAATCTTGCCATTATCTTTGAGTAGATCGGCTCTTTCCATACCTGGCCCTCGCGGTTTGGCGCCGACCATCAAGGCAATGTCAGCGCCGGTAAAGGCAACTTTTGCATCATCGGTCACAACAACACCACGAAGCAATGGAAACGCGCAATCATCGAGTTCCATTTTAACAGCTTCCAGGACTTTAAGTGCGGGGGTTATTTCCAATAATTGTAAAATTACCGGTTGATCACTGCCGAGCATTTCACCAGAAGCGATACGAAAGAGTAAGGAATAACAGATCTGACCCGCAGCGCCTGTTACCGTGACTTTTAATGGTTGTTTCATTGTTTTTCCCTTGGGTTCAAAAAGATTAAATTGTTCAGACTTGTCCAGCCAATTAAATAACACATTCTAGCATATTCACTGCCTGTCTGCATGATCCGGATCATAGCCAGTGAGTTATTTGTTTTGCCTCAACAATCAGTACTTGTGAGTAAGAATAGCCCCGCTTCAATAATTGAAAACCTTCAAATAGATAAATTTTAAAGTCCTTAAATCACGTAATATTGCTTATTATAATCCACGGCTTTCATTTGATTCCCCTACATTTTTGGAATATGGTAGTGAATAAATCACTATCTTCAGTCGAACATAGGAACCCAGTGTATGAAAAAAATCAAAAATGAGGCTTTGTTGGTAAAAAAAGCCATTGAAGTCGGTGAGAAATATGCGTTAAAACGAGGTTATAAGAAATTCAGTGCCACCAATTCCGCCAAGCAAAAAATTGAATCTTTGTACAGACTGCTGGTTAATGACAAGTTGCTAGTACCCGTTCCGCCGGATAAAGAAGACCAAATTATCATGAAACATAAACTGGCGATTTGGATCTCTAA
>CAZKUH010000565.1:0-1895 GCA_964555895.1 uncultured Enterobacterales bacterium | reverse complement strand
CTTGTTTAATTTCAAACTTGATTTTAGTTCTAGTGGTGTCTTTACGGTCTGGGCATCATTAACAGGATTCGTACTATTAAACATTGCTTCTTTCGGCATGGATCAAGATATGACGCAGCGCGTGCTAACCTGTAAATCATCTCGGGATGGAGCCAAAGCCATGCTGCTGTCTATGGTGTTTGTGGTCCCTGTGGTGCTACTTTTTGTCACCATTGGTTTGCTGTTATATATTTTTTACCAACGCCCCGATCTGATGGGTTTATCACAAACAGCGGAGATAGCACAAAGTTTTGCTGGTGAAAAAATTACCATTTTTATGTATTACGTGCTAAACCAAATGCCATCAGGTCTTAAAGGCTTAGTCACCGTCGGTATAATTGCAGCGGCACTTTCGACCTTAAATTCAGGATTAAATTCCATGTCATCGGTCATCATACAGGATTTATATCGTCCCTGGATTAATCGCAAAAATATTCAAAAAACTGAGCAACACTTTGTCTATGCAGGACGTCTGGGTATGTTTATTGCCGCTTCAGCACTCGCTGCCATGGCAGTTTTAAGTTTCTATTGGCAACGCTATACCGACATGCCTTTGCTGGCATTTGCGCTCAGTGTGATGGTTTTTTCTTACAGTGGTTTACTCGGTGTTTATTTTAATGCGTTATTCACGCGTCGTGGTAATGCCACTTCGGTGCTGTTGTCATTGATCAGCGGATTTAGTATAACGTTGTTATTTCAACCTTATGTACAAGAACTCATTAATATTTCATGGTTTAAATTTGACTTGGCATTTCCTTACCAACTCTGTATCGCGGCCCTCATCTCTTTTATTGTGTGCTATATTGGCAAACCTGAAAGCGAAATAATGCAAAATATAAGTGAGCATAAATCGTGATTGAATTTATTATTGGCGTTGACGCAGGAGCAACAAAAATTGCCGGCTGCATTCAAAATGTTACCACGCAACAACGCTGGCATAAAATAATCACAACGCGATCTATAACTAGTGATATTACAGTTGCCTGTAACAATATAAAACAATTAGTCCAACAACTTTTAACAGCCGCACAAACAAAACCAAATAATTGTATTTTAGTTTGTGGTTCTGCGGGTATCAGCAATCCGGTAATTAAACACAAGCTCCGCAAAACTTTAGATATGGGGTTTTATAAATGCTCAGTAACAACCGATGCACGAGCCTCTTTATATGGAGCTGGAAATGGTGAATCAATTATTGTTGTCGCCATCGGCACAGGTACTGTCGCCATGCGTCTTAATCCAAAAGGAGAAGAAAAACAATTCTCTGGCTGGGGTTTCAAAGTTGGTGACCTGGGAAGTGGTGCCGATATCGGTCGGGAATTAATTCGTTATGCCATCTCAAATTTTGATGCTGACGAGCCACAATATGATGAAATTACACAACAAACATTTGCCATTATAGGCCAAGAAAAAACAGCTATTTTGAGATGGATTAATCAGGCGACATCGACAGAATTTGCAGCATTAGTGCCTATCGTATGCAATTTTATTTCTGGACAACAAAACCACATGTCCTCAAAAAATATATCGCTGGACAGTTCTGCTTTAATTGCAGAAAAAATTATTAAAAATGCTGCATTAGAAATAGAAAAATTAATCTATTCGGCACAAAACAACCAACACTATCCTGTCATTTTGACTGGCGGATTGGCACAAATTATTTACCCATATATTTCAACAAAAATACAAGACAGTATTAAACCTGCCATCGGCGATGCCGTTGATGGCGCTCTGTTTTTAGCAAAAAAACAACTGCCTGACTACAGGGATTTTCATCATGAATAACACCGAACTTATACAACAATTACAACAATTGATTTCAGAAAAACAAAACCAGCAAACCCTTGATATTGATC
>CAZKUH010000564.1:0-1896 GCA_964555895.1 uncultured Enterobacterales bacterium | reverse complement strand
ATTGCTGATTTCATTTGGTCTGGCTGGCATGTTGGTTATTTACTATTCTCAGGTCGATGGTAGCTGGTTATCTGGTTATTTAATCAGTTTATCCGGAGAAGAATTGGCACCTGACCAGATTGCTCAGGCAGCAAAATTTATGACACCTAGAAACTTGATGATCGGCAGTGCTATTGGCGCTATTTTAGGCATTCCTTTCATCATCGCTGTTCAGTCTCTATATCTCATGATAGTTGGTAATATTCGCAATCTAGATGTCAGCTATTCGGAATGGTTTGCTTTGTCGGTGTGGAGTTCAACCCCGACACTTTTCGTGATACTTTTGATGGCAGGAAATTTGTCGATGGGGGATAACTCTCAACTGCCACCCGAATTAATCAACCCGGTTAATTTTGCCAGTTTGTTCGGCTTCGAAGGCCCAGGAAAAGTATATAACTGGCTGGCGCAAAACTCTATATTCACCCTCTGGGGACTCTACCTGCTAACGGCTGGATTTAGACGCTGGTCAAAAGATTCCTGGTTGACTGCGATTTTAATTGTTAATACGCCAATCGCTATCATTTGGGCTTATCAAATTTACTAAACATGCGATACCCGTGACACATGGAAATAGAGTTGCTGCGTATCACGGGTATATAATTTGCAACGGGTTAGAACATGAAAAAGAAAATAATCATTGCCATTATTATAGTTGCCTCAATAGCGATCCCGTTATCCATAAAAAGTCTACGCGGACCCAAATTAAAAGCCGTTACTGTCGAAAAAATTCAAAAAAGAATTATCAGAAGCTCCATTCTGGCCTCAGGCTCTTTCGTTCATGAAACCGAGGTGAAATTATCAGCCGAAGTGATTGCCAAAGTCCAGACTATCTCAGTGAAGGAAGGCGACTTTGTTAAAAAAAATCAACTTGTTCTCACCTTGAATCAAGAAACTTTTATTGCAGATATGGAAAGAGCAAAAGCTGATTTAAACCTGCAAAAAATTAACATTGAAAGTAAAGATACCGAGCTGGAATATTTACTCAAACAGTGGTACAGAAAAAAGAAATTATTTGATTCCAGACTTATCGATGAAGATAAATTTGATGAAGTCAGTCGCAATTTAGCATTAAAAAAACTCGACATTTCTTCTGCCAAAGAAAGATTATTGCAAGCTAAAGCAGAAGTACGCAAATCCCAGGACCGTCTTAACAAAACGGCGATACGTTCACCAATAGATGGACAGGTTACATCCCTGAATATAAAAGAAGGCGAGACGGCCATTGCCAGCACCACCAATATCGCAGGTTCTTCATTAATGGTTATCGCCGCGCCAGGAAGCATGATTGCGGAGATTCAAGTTGATGAAGCAGATATTAACGCTGTCAACATCAATCAGGATGTGAATATTTATTCTGTCAATGATCCTGAAACAGCCATTAAGGGCAAAGTCACTGCAATTGGCAGTTCAGCAAAATCCGTGCCGGGTCGGCAAGGTTTGAGTTTCGCTATAAAAATTCAACTCCCTAAAGACAAATCATTGGACAAACTTCGTTCTGGCATGAGTTGCAGAGCTGAAATATTCACCACAAGCCCAGAAAAATTATTGACGATTCCTCAACAAGCAACCAGAGAGTCTGCCAATGAAGATGTCAATTCCAAACAACGGATTTTTGTTTTCATCGTGAAAAATGGCATTGCCCGTAAAAAATTTATTGAAACAGACATAGCTGACGATCAATATATGAGCATCTTGAAAGGTGTCAGTGAAAATCAGCAGGTGGTTACCGGCCCTGCAAAAGTTCTTAGAAATTTAAGAGACAAAGATGCAGTAAAAATAATTCCAGACTAAACTATGCCGGCGTTCAAGTTATGTTAATTCAATTAAAAAATATCACAAAATTGTATCAGATGGGTG
>CAZKUH010000563.1:0-1900 GCA_964555895.1 uncultured Enterobacterales bacterium | reverse complement strand
TACCGCCGTGAAAGGGCGGTGTCCTAGGCCTCTAGACGATGGGGACCTAAGTCTTTCTTAAATTTCAAACTAAAACTAAAGTTTTCAACAAGTTATATAATCTACTCACTTTAAGACGAGGCGCATTTTATGCGTTTTTTTCAATAGTGTCAATTCCAATTATAAAAGATTTGAAAATAATAACGAAATTTTCAAAATTGGTGGAGCTAGGCGGGATCGAACCGCCGACCTCTACAATGCCATTGTAGCGCTCTCCCAGCTGAGCTATAGCCCCAAGACTAACTTAAAAAGTCCGGCGAATTTTAAGGGTGCGTTGCAACAGTGTCAACTCGTTTCCCGCAATTTTTATAAAAAACAAACTTATTGTGCATTTGCCGCACGATTTTCTATGTATTTCAATGCCAATGGTATTCGTTTTAAAGTTTCTTCTTGACCAATCAAGGACAATGTCGCATCAATGGCTGGAGAAGCACCTGAACCCGTTACCGCAACACGTAACGGCATACCAATTTTACCCATACCAATTTCAAGTTCGGTTGCAACCTGCTCTATTATGTCGTGCACAATTTGTTGGCCCCATACCTGGCTCGCTTGAGCCAGACGGACAAATAATTCCAATGGTGCTTTTGAGCTCACTTTGAGATGCTTTTTAGCGGCCTTTTCATCTAAAGTTTCTACAGTCTGGTAAAAATATCGACTTTGCAATGCCAATTCTTTTAACGTGCTCACACGTTCTCGCATCAGTTCAACGACATCTTGCAAAGCTGCTCCCTGCTGTCTATCTATTCCTTCTTCATCGAAATAGTAACAGGCCATTTCACTCAACTTGTGCAGCGGCATTTTCATCATATAGTGCTGATTGAGCCACTTGAGCTTATCAGTATTAAAAGTTGAAGGTGCTCGATTGACATGACCAAGCTCAAAGTATTGGATCATTTCGTCAAGTGAAAAAATCTCCTCATCGGCGTGGGACCAACCCAACCTCACCAGATAATTAAGCAATGCTTCAGGCAAATATCCATCTGCTTTATATTGCATGACACCCACAGCGCCATGCCGTTTTGATAATCTTTTACCATCATCACCCAAAATCATTGGGACATGTGCATATTCAGGCACATCGGCACCCAGCGCCTTGAATATATTGATTTGACGCGGCGTGTTATTTACGTGATCATCGCCACGAATAACCTGAGTAATATGCATATCCATGTCATCTATGACTACAGTAAAATTATAAGTTGGTGTGCCATCGGTACGGGCGATAATCAGATCATCCAACTCTGCGTTTGCCACAGCAATGGAGCCTTTTATCAAATCGTTAAAAATCACTTTACCCTGCTGGGGATTTCTAAAACGTACAACGTGCGGTTTATGCGACGGGTAATCTGTCAGGTTGCGGCAACAACCATCATAGCGAGGTTTTTCTTTATTGATTTTTTGCTGTTCTCTCAACTTGTCGAGTTTTTCCCTGCTACAGTAACAACGATAAGCGTGGCCATCCTCAAGCAACTGCCCGATGACACTTTTATATCGCGCAAAACGGTCGGTTTGAAAAAATGGACCTTCATCCTGCCGAAGCCCCAACCAGTTCATACCATCAAAAATAGCCTGAACTGAAGCCTCGGTGCTCCTTTGTCGATCCGTATCTTCAATTCTTAAAATAAAAGTCCCATGATTCTTTTTCGCGTGTAACCAGCTAAATAGCGCAGTACGCGCACCTCCTACATGTAGATAACCGGTTGGACTGGGAGCAAAACGGGTACGCACTATCATAACAAACTCTGAAAATTCAATTTGATAGACATTATATCAATAACTGAAATTAGTGATATACACCGAGTCAAAATATTTTAAAAAAGTATTTACAAGATGTCGATGCGGTTGCTATAGCGGTTGC
>CAZKUH010000562.1:0-1903 GCA_964555895.1 uncultured Enterobacterales bacterium | reverse complement strand
AAGGCAACTTCTGCGTTATTACCTTTTTCATCTTTGACCAGTTGAGGAAAATTGATGGTGTAACTTTCAATGTCAGCTGGCGTGAGGTTTCTCGCCGAGGCAACATCTTTTTTGTAGGCATCCCAAAGCACACCCAAAAATCTCAAATTAGCTTCTTTTGCGGCATCAGACATACTGTCTCTCATGAAAGGTTCGACCGCAGACTTGAAAGTTCCTACTTTGAAAATATGAAAATTTACCCCAAGGTTGTCCAATAAGCTCTTGTAATAAGTTCGAAAACGACCAAAACCTTCTAAAATTACCGCGCCCATTGGATCGAGATAAACTTCATCTGCTTGAGCTGCTAGTAAATAACTACTCTGGGAGAAGAAAGTACCTTTGGCAATGACAGGTTTACCACTTTTTTTAAATTTTTGAATCGCTTCTGCAATGGCTTGTAATTTGGTCATGCCGGCCCCCAACATTTTGTTGGTATCGATAACCAGTACTTTAATGCGCTTATCGTCAGCACCATTGCGGATGGCATCGAGTACATCACGGAGTTCAGTTTGTGGCGGCTTATCTGATTGTGTGGCTTCGTCAATGACTTTTTGGACCGGATTCTGATAATCTTTTTGTTCCACTATATAACCGACTGGATTGATTACCAATGCAGCTCCTTTAGGAATAACGGTTGCTTTTTCTTTAAATATGCTCACAACAACGATGAAGATAATAAAAAGAAAGAAGATATTAACAACGGCTCGACGACTTTCGTCAAGAAATCGCCAAAATGCAGCAAAAAAGCGGACCAAAATATTACGTTTTTTGATAGTCGACATGATTTATTCCTAAATGAGGTTATCCTGAGTAATGTGTTTGATTGAGGCTCTATCTATCCAGCGTGCTACTTTTCCATGACTTAAGCATAAGATCAAGAATTCTTTAAGAATAAAATGTAATAAAACTTTACAGACACAAATCCAGTTGAGGTTAATTAAGGCTTGAGATGAGATGGTCCTTTGGCTAGACTGCTGGAAACGTATAACGAAGAAACAGCCAACGATGCAGAATCAATACCCCCACCTTTTTAAGCCATTAGACCTCGGTTTTGTCACTTTACCCAACCGGGTGTTAATGGGATCAATGCACACCGGTCTGGAAGAAGAACGTGGTGGATTTAAAAAAATGGCCACTTTTTATGAGGAACGGGCTAAAGGGGGGGTTGGGTTGATTGTCACGGGTGGTATCGCACCAAACAAGGCTGGCAGGGTTTCTCCTTTTGCTGGTGACTTGACCAGCCACAGAACCGCAAGAAAACACCGTGTCATCACCCAGGCAGTTCACCAAAGTGGTGGTTTGATAGCGCTACAAATTTTACATACCGGTCGCTATGCTTTCCATCCTTTTTCCACGGCGCCGAGTGCTATAAAGTCGCCTATCACGCCTTTCAAACCGAGAGCTATGAGTGCTCGACAGGTAGAGAAAACCATTTCACACTTTGTGCGTTGTGCCAAACTGGCGCAATATGCGGGTTATGACGGTGTCGAAATTATGGGGTCAGAAGGTTATTTGATTAATCAATTTATTGCTTCTCGAACCAATAAAAGGACGGATGGATGGGGCGGAAGCTATGAGAACCGCATTCGATTTCCATTAGAGATTGTTAGAAGAACACGTGAGGCTGTGGGCGATAAATTTATCATTATCTACAGATTATCCATGTTGGATCTGGTTGAGGATGGTTCCAGCTGGGAAGAAGTGGTGATTTTAGGTAAAGCAGTTGAAGCGGCTGGTGCCAGTATAATAAACACCGGGATTGGTTGGCATGAAGCCCGGATCCCGACGATTGCTACAATGGTGCCCAGAGGTGCAATAATTTTGTCTAATGATTGATGCTTTTCAAAATTCAAAATAAAATACG
>CAZKUH010000561.1:0-1905 GCA_964555895.1 uncultured Enterobacterales bacterium | reverse complement strand
AAAATAACCCACAGCAATATTCAAACCGGCATAATTTTTAGAGATTACAATATGTAGATCCTCAACCTTTTCAGTAAAAATAACAGCGGCGTAATCGTAAAGACCCAGTCCCACATTGAGTGTGAAATCTTTGGGCAAACCATATTCAATGGCCGCAGTATAATAAGTGCCATTCTCTCCTGTACCATAGACATCGTTGGTCAGATTGATACCAACGGTAAAAATAGCGTAACTTAACGATGCGTTATATTCATTCCAATCCAGATCACCACTCATATTTGCTTTCGTGCCGGGGTATGTATAGCGCAAAAATCCCACCCGCCAACCGATGCCACTTTCGGTTTCACTGTGGTAACTGGCATACAGATCCAGTTCAAGATCAGCATCCGCGGCAAAACCAACATTTGAGCCCCAAACTCCTACGGAAAATCCATTCTCGGCTGCATAATCGAAACCTCCAGAGATAGCGGGATCTTCATCTGTTTGAGAATATCCACGCCAGACATATTCCGAAGAAAGTGCTACATTCCCGCTTAACTTTGATACGTTTTCTGCTCGTATGGCAAAAGAAATGCTCAAAAACGAGCTGAACATCACCCATAACAACAATAACGTTTTAAATCGCATTCTCTCCTCCAGTTTTAATGATTAATATTGATTCTTGATTTTATTTTGACGTAAATTTAACTACGCTCACAACTTATATAGCAACAGTGATGCCATATTGTTTTTTTCTTATAAAACATATAGTTAACCTAAAAAAAGAAGCATGAACAGAACATTCATGCACCATACTGGGTTGATTTTATCGCTTTTGCGCCTTATTGGCGCACCATAATGAGTCAAAAAATATTCAAAGATCTCAGCAACTTTGTGTCATGGATTGTTAAAGTACATGGGTTAATTTGTGTGGAGAGATTAAGAAGAATCAACTGATTTAGCGGAACAATTCCCATAGATGAATTCGAAAATTAACGAATTAAAAACCCGTTCCCAGGATAAATAAATGAAACAGTAGCGTTCCCCCCCTCTAGTCGGATAAAATCCTATGAGTTTTTTTGTCGTTTGAGTCCTGCTGTGGTTTATTATCAATTAGCAATTCCTGATCATCGATGGTTGCAACTTATTCGTCAGAATATTGCGGCAGAAGATCATTGCGTGTTACTTGAAAGTTGCGATATTTTCGCCCAGCAAAACTGCCAAGATCTACCGACAGATAAAAACCACCATGATGCTGATGAAAAACGGTTTTCAATTTATGCCATCCATGCTGAGTTTGTAGTTGAATTTTTTGATGGCATGATCCGCTGCGAGCAAGATTTTATCCCCACGCCATTGTTATCAAAACCCTTTGAAGCTTTAAAATATATTCTCGCAAAATTTCCTGCCCAAGCGGCTTCACCCCTCCCCTTTGAAGGCGGATTTATCGGTTATCTGTCGTATGATCTAGGGCGTTCTTTAGAGCGTATGCCAACTGTGGCTATAGCTGACATTGATTTGCCTGAGATGAAGATGAGTTTTTTCTCCATCGCCATTGTTATCGATCACCATAACCAAATGTTGAACATTGTCGGGGTTGAAGATCATCAGCAACAGGCAGACAACCTCAAAAACTGGCTAGAGCAACTTAAAGCCAAAAGCGCAAAATCTTTCACTTTATTATCAGACTGGCAGAGCAATATATCTGAAAAAGATTATCATGCTAAATTTTCACAGGTGCAGGAATACATTCATGCAGGTGATTGCTACCAAATAAATCTCGCGCAACGCTGGCACGCAACCTTTAGTGGTGATAGCTGGTTGGCTTACGAACAATTGGCAGAAAAAAATGCCGCGCCCTTCTCTTCGTACTTGCGTTATGGTAAAAAAGCTATTTTAAGTTTGTCCCCTGAACGATTTATTGCC
>CAZKUH010000560.1:0-1906 GCA_964555895.1 uncultured Enterobacterales bacterium | reverse complement strand
ATCATGCCATACAGGTAGGCTGTGTCATTGAGGTGGTGTTGCTTTCGCTGGCACTGGCTTATCGCATCAATATAGAGAAGAAAGAAACGTTGCAGGTTTTGGCGCAGAAAAATACGATGCAAAAGGATTTGATAGAGGCCGAGCAAAAAATTGTTCACGATGCAGTGCATGACCAGTTAACCGGTTTACCTAACGCAGCCATGTTGCAGTTAACGGGGCCGGAGATCTTGAAAGAGCATCGCGAATCAGGACGGCCTGTAGCCTTGTTGACCATTTATCTAAGTCAGTTTCATGAAATAAACAATACTCTCGGGCGAGACTATGGCGATGAACTTTTAAGAGTTGTTTGCGCGAGGTTGCATGATCAATTATCCAAATTTCCGTCGGTCATCAACTTGGGCAGAGGGAATGATCAGGGGCAATATTTGTGTGCGGTAGAAGGAGTAACCTTTGCTGCCGCCTTGGCGACATCCAATGAAGACGAGATCAGATATTTTTCCGATCTTATTATTCTGGGTTTAAACAAGCCGCTCAGATTTAAAGGGATGTCCCTGTCGCTAAATCCTCATATTGGTGTGGCATTAAGTTCGGAGCATAGTGAAGATATAGATGGCTTGTTGCGTTACGCATTTGTTCCTGCTGAAACCGCCACGCGGCATCAGCTGCCTTATGTTATTTACTCATCCAAACTAAATCCCTACAGCCAGAGGCGTCTGACACTAATGGGGGATCTGGCAAATGCAATTGAGAGCAGTAGTCTGGAAAACACAATCAAAAGCAGTAGTCTGGAACTTTTTTATCAGCCCCAAATCGATATCAAAACCAATAGAATTGTAGGCGCAGAGTCACTGATAAGGTGGCAGCACAAGGATCTTGGTTTTATTAGCCCGGTTGAATTTATTCCTTTGGCCGAACAGTCAGGGATTATCCGGGAACTGTCCCACTGGGTGCTTGATCAAGCGCTGGCACAACTTGTTGAGTTTGATCGCAGTGGACATATGCTGGAAACCATCTCGGTTAATTTGTCGGCACTGGATTTACAAACCAATGAGTTGGCGGAAGAAGTTGTATTTATGCTTAAAAAACATCAGGTTAAGTCTGATCGTCTAATGATTGAAATTACCGAAACCGCAATGATGGATGATCCCGAGGCAGCACTGAAAACCTTGCATCGCTTGCATGACCTGGGCATTAAATTGTCCATTGATGATTTTGGAACAGGCTATTCGTCCTTGTCATATCTCAAGCGTTTGCCGATTGATGAGCTAAAAATAGACCGCTCCTTTATTTCGGAGATGGCTCATAATCGAGATGATGAAGTGATCGTTCAAACCACACTGAACATGAGCCATAATTTTGGTTTGAAGGTGGTGGCTGAGGGCGTTGAAGATAAGGATACTGTGACCGCCTTGCGTGCCATAGGCTGTGATATTGCACAGGGATATTATTTCGCAAGACCCATGCCGGCGAAAGAGTTTGTTTGCTGGTTTGCTGAGCATCGCCGGAGTTTTTCACCGTTAGCTGTAGTAGAGAGTACCAATAAATAAATTATGCATTTCAAAACACAATTTATCAGCCGCGAAGATCGGCGGGTTTCACGTAAGTTTTTATCCGGTAAACATGGCTTTAATGCTCGCTTGATCAGGGATGATCAAAATCAGGCAATCGAACTTTGCGATTTTTCAAGTATGGGCTTCGCAGTTTTATTGGAAGGTGATGTCGGTAGCGTCTATAAAATTGGGGACAAGATTACCCTGGAAGTAAGCCCTCTGGAAGATCTCCGTTACCTTCTGACCGGAGAGATCATTGATACTCAGGAGCTGAAAAATAACCGCACCAAAATATCAACGGTAATGCATCGAAATCCGGAATCACCTCACGGCTCGTACCGACCGATTTACTTTAC
>CAZKUH010000559.1:0-1917 GCA_964555895.1 uncultured Enterobacterales bacterium | reverse complement strand
ATATTACCAAACCGGTCAATCCAGCCATCCTGTTGGCAAGGGTAAAAAATCATATTCGATTAAAACAAGCCAGCAATTTTATTCGTGACAATAATTTGTTTTTACAAAAAGAAATCAGTCGAAGGTTAGCTGAGAATCAACTGATTCAGGACGTCAGTATCCGCGCTTTGGCGCATTTAGCCGAAACTCGAGATATTGAAACGGGTGACCATATTTTACGAACACAACTCTATGTCGAAGCCTTGGCTAGGGAATTACAAGGACATTCTCGATTTTCAGATATTATCGACAACAGCTTCATTAATACTTTAAGCAAGTCTGCACCACTACATGATATCGGTAAAGTTGGTATTCCTGATAACATCTTACTCAAACCTGGCAAACTGAATGCAAAAGAATGGCTGGTGATGAAGACACACACGGTCTTGGGAGCTAACGCCATAGAGAAAGCTGAAAGGGATTTAAACTATAAAGTTGAATTTCTCATAGAGGCAAAAAATATTGCACGTTGGCATCATGAACGCTGGGATGGCAAAGGTTATCCTGACCAATTAATTGCCGATGAAATTCCTCTCTCGGCGCGTTTGATGACGATAGCAGATGTTTTTGATGCGTTAATCTCCAGAAGAGTTTATAAAGAACCACTAGCGTACGAATTAGCCAGAGACATTATTATTTCAGATCGGGGAAAAAGATTTGATCCTGATATTACCGACGCTTTTGCGCACATCTACCCTGAATTTGTGGCAATAGCAGATCAATATAGTAAAGAAGGATAAAAGGGTTTATACCCATGATTTTTAATTGAAAATCATTGCAGGAGGATTGAATCATGAAAGTATTGTTTATGATTGTTCTTACACTTTTAAGTGTGAATGTGCCAGCCAATAATATCTCCCGATCAGCCAGACAGGTAATAAAAGTGGGCTTGTATGAAAACCCACCCAAAATTTTCACAGATCAACAGGGAAAAGCTGCCGGGTTTTGGCCTGAAATCATCGAAAATATTGCCAAAAAAGAAGGTTGGTCTATCAAATGGGTAAAAGTAACCTGGCATGATGGCATCAAGAAACTGCAGAATGCAGAAATCGATATCATGCCCGATACCGGCTGGACTGTGGCCAGAGAGAGAAAATTTATTTTTTCAAAAGAAGTGGTCATCACCAGTTGGTCACGGCTTTATATCCCGCAAAATTCAACAGTAAAAACCATCGTTGATCTAAATGGAAAAACTATCGCCGGACTCAGGGGGGGGATCAATCTGGAAGGCCCTGAAGGCATTAAAGACATGGTGAAAAAATTTGGTCTTCAGATTAAAATCCTCGGCATGGATAGTTACAATGAAGTATTCCAAGCACTGGAAAATAATGAAATTGCCGGCGGTATCACCAATAAGGATTTTGGTAATCTATACGAAGGAGATTACAAAATAAAAAGGACCGCGATTATTTTTCAACCCGCACATATGCAATTTGCCTTTTCCAGACGGGGTGCCGTTAATCAGACGATGGTGAATCAAATTGATCAGGACATCAAAGCCTTAAAATCAGATAAAAATTCAATTTTTTATCGAGCCTACAATCATTATATTGCAGGTAATGAAGCGATAAAGACCAAAGAAGTCATCCCTCCCTGGTTAGTAAAATCTTTCGAAATTGCCCTGTTAGCCATACTATTTTTTATAATTTTATGGGTAACTACCCGAATCCAGGTAAAAAAACGTACCCGGGAATTATTGAAAAGTGAACAGAAATTTCGCACGTTGACCAATTCTTCACCCGTCGGCATGTTCCTCATTAATTCGCAAGGGATGGCTGTTCATCTAAATAAACGTTGTGCAGAATTGATCGGCTTATCGGTTAAAGATTCTGAAAATGATGGTTGGATGAAAAATTTACATCCAGATGAAAAAGAATC
>CAZKUH010000558.1:0-1919 GCA_964555895.1 uncultured Enterobacterales bacterium | reverse complement strand
TTTAAAGCAGGAATTGAAGATTTAACGTCATCCAGTTTTTTGGGTATAATAATACCCGGGGTTGGAATATCAGCATTAACTGCCAACTCAAACATTTTTTGTTTGTCAGATAACTTATCAAGTAATTCGATTGAATTATCTGAGAAAAAGAAATTCTTTTTTAATTGTTCTTTATATTCCGCTACAAATAGCGAAAGGTGATCTGAAGTTGGGATTAAAACAGCCTTTTGTCCAATAACTTTGCTTAATCCAAGAACAAATTCCAAATAACTTAGCGGATGCATTGGATCCAGTTTGGCAATAAAATATTTCTTTAGATATCTTGATTTTAATGCCGGACTGCTTTTATCGTCCTCCACACCGTAGATATCAGTCCCTAAACTACCGAGGGTTCGCATAATACCAAGCGCGCCAATTTTACAATTTAAAATTAACACGGGGGTAGTCCAAAGTTTACCGTTCGTATTACGACTCATGGCAGTGGTTCCATTAATTCGTAATCCTGAGTGCATCTTCAAAATGTCGCCCTCGATATATAGGCACTACATTCAAGTCATCCACATGATGTAAAATAAATTCCAAATCATGAAACTGTCCCGAACGTCTAAGATAAGAAGCGCTATCTCCATCTCTGATAACTTCTGACGAACAGCCTGACCAACGTGCTATTATTCTTTCTGATTGAGTATTTTCTGCTTGGTAGCCAAGTTTCTGCAACTGTTCTGCTAGCCAGGCACAACCAATTTGATCTTCAATTCTGAATTCACCACGGGTACCAGCACCAATAATGGCCACTTTTTGATGCCTGCTGGCCACATAACTGGCTACAGCTTTATAATTCCGCAGACATGCCAGGTAAGTTGCCGAATTATTCACAGCACTCATCACCAACGGTATGCCTGACGAAGAAACTAAAATTAACGGTCGGCTAACATTAGTAAAATATCCTGCCGGGACATTAGTTAGCGCCATGACTTGTACCGGACTATTAGTTAATTGAAAACCATACGGCACATGCCCCCCCATCTCCCCCATTAACAACGGATCATCAAGGGTTGAAGCTAAAATACAAGCCTCGTCAGCATTGGCAGCGGGGTAGATTTTACGACCAAGATATAGTGCCGTCGTGGCCGTTGTAGAAGCTCTGATGACATCTATGGCGATAACAGCATATTCTTCAGGGTACACTTTTCTGTTTTGGGCAAAACAGTCAATGATAAATGTTTGGCTCATTTAATATCTTCACCGACTGATTGTGCGCCTTTCGGCCTTAAGTTCTCATGCATAAAGGCATCGGAATGAAGACCTCTTCTATAAATTTCAACTCTCAATAATTCTTCCAGACGAACATTGCATAACTCAACTTTCGGACCATAATGTCGAATAAAGGCAAATTGGCTAGCTTTATTTGGCGCCTCAAAAACAATTTTATCCAGTCCAAATGCTGCTACTAGCAAATCAGCTCCTTTCAAATCCAGATTACCTTGTGAATCAAATAAACCAACATTTTCTGCATTTTCTCTGGCTTCCACCACAAGTTGTTCGGCTCCAGCATCAAGCCATTCCTTACCTTGTTCAATAATCTCATTCACCACTTGTGGCGTAAAGGCACCAGAATGTTTTTCGCCAACTTCAAAATGAACTTTAAGGCCTCTAGCATGTGCCAAAGACAACACTTCTTTAGCTGAAATGTGTAAATCTATAAAGCCTTCTCCCGCTTCAATCCGTTCGAAACCCATTTCAGCACACAAATCCAAATATTCCGGCAAGTGATTACAGGCACAAGCAACCTCAAAAGGCCCGCCTCCTGTACAAACGGCTACGCCCAGTTCATTCGCTTTATTTATTTTTTTTTTGGTTTGCTGTTCATCACAAACCTGCCAGCAAGCCATTGATAGTTTCAGTGAAGACATCAAATG
>CAZKUH010000557.1:0-1919 GCA_964555895.1 uncultured Enterobacterales bacterium | reverse complement strand
GGAGGGAAAGGGATGTTAAACAGGTTAAAATCAGTTTTTGGTCTCGAAAAGTTGCTTCGCTTACTTGCTGACGCTATTCTCATTAATTTTGCAATTTTCATTTCACTAATTTTTAGGTTTTTATTTTTAATCTTCTTTGAAGAATCGTACCTCACTAAAACTGAAATACTTATTAATTATGTAACTGCCTACCTGAATAATTTCTGGATATTTACGTCTATTATTTTAATTGTTTTAAGTTTACACGGAATCTATTCCCATCGAAGGCTCTATAAAGGTCGATATAAAGCCCTTGCCATCGCACAAGCCGTGAGTATCAGTTATTTAATAATTGGCTTTTTATGCTATTTATTCCCGAGACCTAATAGTTTACCCAAGAGTGTATTGATTCTAAGTGGCGGTTTCACAATTATCATCCTTATTTCCGCACGATTATGGTTAAATTTATGGAAATATATCGAACTTTCAAAGCAAACAAATAATCTAAAAGTCGAACCACAAACCGATAAGATTAAAAATATTCTAGTAATCGGAGGTGCCGGTTATGTTGGCTCAGCTCTTATTACTAAATTATTATATAATGGATATAAAGTAAAGGTATTAGATCTTCTTCTTTTTGGTACAGATCCTCTTTCACATGTTCTTCATCATCCCAATCTGGAAATCATTCATGCGGATTTCCGTCATGTGGATAAAGTAGTTTCAGCTACAAAAGGGATGGATGCAGTAGTTCACCTGGGAGCTATTGTTGGGGATCCTGCTTGCACCATTGATGAAGAACTTACAATTGAAACAAACATCATGGCAACCCGGATGATTGCAGAAGTTGCCAAAGGATATGGCGTTCAAAAATTTGTTTTTGCAAGTACCTGCTCAGTTTATGGTGCCGGTGATCATATCCTTGATGAGCATTCTCGGTTAAATCCTGTATCACTTTATGCAAAAAGTAAAATTGCTTCTGAAAAAGTACTGTTAAAAATGGCCGATGCTAATTTCTCCCCGGTTATATTACGGTTTGGAACAATCTATGGTTTATCCGGCCGCATGCGATTTGATCTTGTGATTAATCTCCTTACAGCAAAAGCACTTTTTGAAAACAAAATTACAATTCATGGCGGAGATCAATGGCGTCCGTTTGTCCATGTTGATGATGTGGCTTTGTCTATTCTGAAAGTTCTGGAAGCACCATTGAATCTTGTTAAAAATGAGATATTCAATGTTGGATCCAATGAACAAAATCATACCATTAATCAAATCGGAGAGCTCATTAAGAAGCATGTGCCTTCAGCTGAATTAATATCGTGCGATCAAACTACCGATAAGCGAAATTACCGAGTCGACTTTACAAAGATCAAAAAAATATTGAATTATTCCCCTCAATGGGCTATAGAAGATGGTATCCTTCAGGTTATTGATGCTATCCGAAGCGGAAAGGTTACAAATTATAAAGAGCAATCATATAACAATTATCAGTATTTGAACCATTATTTTATTGAACGAAAAATTACACCAGAAAATGGATGGGTGAAAACATTATTGCAAGAGTCTGTACCTCATAATTAAGCTTAATCCAGCTTTTTAAAAATATAATCTGCAAAGGAATAAAAATTGGCGGTTAGAGTAAAACCGCCTTTTTTATTATGTTACCATATTTGAAAATTTTCTCTGCTTTCGCTGCGTTTAATATGACAGATATTATCTATAAAAAATGAACTTTTGTGAATTCTTTAACCCTAAACGTGGTAACCGCTTCATATTCCAAACAGTATAATCTTTTTTCTAATGCAACAGGCAAATTAACCACAAGAGAAAGCTGATCCCATGACAGCATTGAAATTCATTTCAAAAATACCCACATCATATCTAGTCGTCCCTGAAAAACAATATAACATATTGATAATAAAAGAGTTGTATTATTT
>CAZKUH010000556.1:0-1920 GCA_964555895.1 uncultured Enterobacterales bacterium | reverse complement strand
TTTGGGGGATTATATGGCTGCTGGTGCGTCTATTGTCTCGAATGCTGTAGGGGAGATTAAAAAGGTACTTGAAGAAGGAGATTGCGGTTTAATTTCAGATCCGAATAGTGTAGAGGGGTTTGCAGAAAATATAATAAGGCTGTTGCAGGATGAAAAAATGCAACAAACTCTTGGAAAACGTGCACGAGAGTTGGCAGAGAGAAAATATGCCTGGAGCAAGCTTGCAGAAAAACTGAACAGAATATATGAGGAGGTGGGTTCATGAGAGTGCTGCTTGCAAATCCGCCATGCAGGGAGGATATTGATGAGAAATATGAGAGGTTTTTTATCAGAGCAGGTAGCAGGTGGCCATTCTCAGTAATTAAAAAGAAAAATGAAAAAATGGATTATGTTCCTTTTCCTTTTTATCTGGCATACACAGCCGCACTGCTGGAAAGCGAAAACTTTGATGTTTCTGTGATTGATGCGATCCCTCTTAATTTGACGCTGGAAGATTTTGTCGATAAAGCCATATCCACACGTCCAGATATAATTTTATTTGAAACAGCGACACCTACGATCTATCATGATTTGAAGATTGCAAAATTGCTTAAAGAAAAAACATCAGCTTTAATTGCTTTATCCGGTGCACACGTAACCACATTTCCAAAAGAAACACTTGAAGAGTCCGAATATGTTGATTACATCCTTACGAGAGAATACGAACTTAATTTTGTTGATCTTGTAAAAAAATTGAACGAGGGTAAAGATATAAGTGACGTACCAGGGTTAGCATACAGAAATAATGGAAAGATATTAATTAATCCAAACAAAGAGCTGGTGGATTTAGATAAACTTCCATTCCCTGCAAGACATCTGTTTCCCAGCAACGATTGTAACGATATGAACCTTTACTGGGATGGCTTTTGCCAGTATAAACCAGCCATCCAGATGCATGCAAGCCGTGGCTGCCCCTTCCACTGTAATTTTTGCCTCTGGAACCAAGTGATGTATGAAAACGGGAAATACAGAATGTTTGCACCAGAAAGGGTAGTGGATGAGATGGAAGATGTTATTGAAAAATATGGTGCAAAAGAGATATATTTTGATGATGATACATTTACAGCAAATAAGAAACATGTACTCTCAATTTGCAGGGAAATCAAAAAACGGGGGCTTGATATAAACTGGTCGTGTATGGGTGATGCAATGATCACTGACAAAGAAATGATAGATGCGATGGCAGATGCTGGTTGTATTGGGATGAAGTTTGGCGTGGAAAGTGGCGACCAAGAGGTTCTAAAAGCAATTAAAAAACCCGTGAATTTAAACAAAGTTAAAGAAGTCTCAAGGTGGTGTGCAGAAAAAGGAATTAAAACCCATGCAACCTTCACATTTGGGCTATCAGGGGAAACTAAAGAGAGTATGGAAAAAACATTGAAATTTGCAAAGGAATTAGATGTTGACTCAGTGCAGTTCAGTATAACCACACCCTTCCCAGGGACACGATATTATGAGGAACTTGATGAAAAAGGATTATTGCTGACAAAAGATTGGAGTGCCTATGATGGTGCGTGTAGTTTTGTGGCTAAAAACCCAAACCTTACTCATGAAGAAATAGAGGACTTCTGTAAAAAAGCAAGTGGAAGATGGCTTAAGCATAAGATCAAGGATTTAAACTGGGTTAGAAGGCAGATGAATAACCTGAACAAAATGCGAAAGGGACAGGGTAACATGATAATCTTCCAGCGATTAAAAAGAGCAATAGAGTTGGTTCAATGATGGCTAAAATTAGCTGGATTGAAGAAGCGAAAATAAGGTATAATTATTCTGAAAAAAGCAGAAAAGAAGAGTTAGCATATATTCCGAAATTGTTAGGTAAAGTGAACTCGGTGTTAGATTTTGGTTGCTCTGCTGGTTATCTTTTGGATATAATTGATG
>CAZKUH010000555.1:0-1949 GCA_964555895.1 uncultured Enterobacterales bacterium | reverse complement strand
AATATTTTTATTATGGTTAGTTTGAGTTTTTTTCTTTACACCGGGGAACACTAAAGCACCGCTGGTAAATTCCGAGCCAAAAGTTTTATTGGCCAGCATCACCTGTTTAACCGCAGATTCCAGTTCACCGACAGAAAGTGCCGATAATGGATGGATAAATGCTGCGTACATCACGCCATCACCAATAGCATATCTCGGGTCAAGTACCGAATGATAATTAGCCTGTAGTGCCATGATAATAAATTCTGCTGGTAAATCTTTGACATCAGCAATAGGACTGACAATGCGCATCCTGTCCGCTTTTACATCCCAAACGCAAAACATTGGAATATCTTTATAGACAAAACTCATGGCATTATTTTTAATCTCAACCTTACCTTCTTTGCCGAGCATAGCGGAAATTGTTTTTTGCAATAAAATAATAGTCATCGCGTTGCTATCCGACGTTTTTGAAAATAAAGCCTGATTAAAAAGAAAATATGTGCTGAAGGTTATTATTAGAAAGTTTTTCAAAATCAACATCCTTGCCTCAGGCATTAATTATCATGCGATGGAATAATTTTGACGGTGTTTACTGATGATTTGTTACAATTTAGCACTTAACCTATCGGCAATTCAGAACCATACCTTTTAAAATATCCCCACTGCGGTCAACATGACAAAATGTAGATGTTGAGCTTGCAAACGGACAGTTGTTTCGGCGCGTTTCTCAAAAGCTTAGGTCAGAGACATGCTCAGTTTGTGTTAGTATCAATAATACTTTTGAGCTCTAAAAATGAAAATGAAGGAACACAACCTTCAAACATATTCCCCTGCTGCTGCCCCGGATGCCCAAGCCCATTGAAAATTATACCCACCAAGATGTCCGGTGACGTCAAGGACTTCACCAATAAAAAACAAGCCTGGTTGTTTTTTGCTTTCAAACGTTTTTGATGAAATTCCATCGGTATTCACTCCACCCATGGTGACTTCGGCGGTTCTATAACCCTCTGTACCGGCAGGGAAAATCGCCCATTGGGTTAAAAAGGTAACAATTTTAGCGAGTTGTATTTCATTGAAGTTCTTTATAGGCGCGTTGTCAATGCCTTTTATTGCGCACAAAGATTCACAAAAGACCTGACTGATATTTTTTGTGAACACTTCACTTAAAATAGTCTTTAATTCAGCATTAGCTCTTTCTTTTTGCCTGTTTTTAAGCCAGTTGTAGACATCTCTATCCGGTAATAAATTAATAGTAAGCGCTTGTCCTGGTTGCCAATAGGAAGAGCTTTGCAACATCGCTGGCCCACTCAAACCGCGATGCGTAAATAGCATCGCCTCCCGAAAAACGGAACCACCACAACTGACGACTACATCGATGGAAGAACCAGATAAATGACGGTAAGTTTCCAATTGTTTTTTACTTAGGGTGAAAGGTACCAATCCGGCTCGGGTAGGGTAAACTTGTAGATTAAATTGACGGGCTATTGTATAACCGAACCCTGTAGCTCCCATCGTAGGAATAGAGAAGCCGCCGCTCGCAATGACCAATGACTGGCTAATCAATGGTCCCAGATTCGTCATTACAAAATAAGCCTTGTCCGCCTCATGCCATTGAATATTCTCGACTGCACATTGCGTTTTAATATTAACTTTAGCCTCACGGCATTCTTGCAGTAATAAATTTAAAATATCGCTGGATTTATTATCACAAAATAACTGACCCAGGGTTTTTTCATGATAGCGGATCTGGTGTTTTTCAACCAACGCTATAAAATCCCATTGTGTGAAACGTGACATGGCTGACTTACAAAAATACGGATTATGACTCAGATAATTTTCTGGTTGAATATCAAGATTGGTAAAGTTACAACGTCCTCCGCCTGACATTAAAATCTTTTTTCCCGCTTTGTTTGCTCGATCGATGAGCAAAACTTTTCGGCCAAGTTTACCAGCAGATCGGAAAAGCA
>CAZKUH010000554.1:0-1951 GCA_964555895.1 uncultured Enterobacterales bacterium | reverse complement strand
ACATAATTATTCCGTTCATTTGATTCATTCACTTTATTCTTTACATCCGCAAATATTTTCATGTTATAGGTTCCGTTTTTACGAGGTAGTATTGTTGAAGAAAATAGTCGAATGGAAAAAGAACGTCCTGGGGATAATGTCGGAATTTTAAAATTGAGTTGATTTTTGGTTGCGTTATAAGATCGTATTCTTAAACCAGCCGCACATTGTTTTGTTCCACCAGAGGAAGTCTTAACAGAGCAGATCACAGATAATATACTCGATTTTGCTTTGGCATTGCCAATATTTTTGACCTTTATAGTTCCTTGATTTGCATTAACTATCTGAGGAACCAGATCTGGTTTTCTTCCATTCGCAGATAACCCTGGAATAGTGGTGGTGATTGGGGAAGTAAAGCTCCGTCTGCTTAATGCCGAACTGCTTCCGATTATTGTTCTTGAAGACCGGGCGAAAGCTGCGGATAATGTTCTGCCTTTTATGCTGGCTTGGTTGTTACGTTTATTTCTGTCATCATTTGCCGGGTTTTTATCTAGATAAATATCCGGGTCAAAAGAAAGAGCAAGTTCATAATCAGGTATAAATTCTCCACCAGGCAGGTTCCTAACCGGAACATGAACATTTTTTGTTTGGCCACGATTCAGTCGGTTAAAACGCCATTTGGCGATACGATTGGCTTTACCTTTTTCATGTAAATAAAGTAACTGCTGAGATGATTTGGAAATATAATTCGAGGTGCCAATATTTTTCACGCTACCTTTTAAAGTGAAATTCCAGCTACCATTTGTATTATGATGAATACTTTGTTGATCTACCCATAAACGGACTGATAGATCGGGCGCGGCTTGAACGTTGAAACTAAAAGCCATCGTAAAAACGCTAGTAAATAAGAAGCTGAAGATTACTTTCTTACTCCTGAAGAAAATGGATTTAGATGAAGTTTTCATAGTTGTTTCTCCTGATATATAAATAAATTTATTGAAATATTTTTTGAAAAATAGAGTTTTACTGTTTTAGCTTTATGACTTTTTTCTTTAACATCAAGATAAATAGATAAATTCATGGTTTTGCCAGTAAAATATCTTAGAGGGGGAGCTTTCTATTGAGAAGGCAGGCTGTGCCCATGATAGGTGGCCGTAATGTCTTACTGCCGCCAGGGTGGTCTTTTTACCAGTACGACACAGATTAGTAACGCGGGGATTAATGGTTGTTCGACCCCGCTGCATAATAACCAGAGCAGATAATGCACTGATACCAGTGGAATTGAAAATTTGACGAGTATCAATTTTGATTTTTAGGTTTGCTGGGAAAGTGTCTGTTAAATTTGGATGCGGTAAGTGGTTACGTGGCAACTTGCTTTGTACGGCATGAACTAGGATGCAGGATAAAGTTAAAAAAGTAATTAGAGTGGTAAAATAATATTGTATGATGATTTTAAAATTAGATTTGTTTTCCCGTGAAGTGGTCATGATATGCTCCAGACATCCTTGAATTAAATGACAAAATATTTTAATAATTTAATAGTAAATGTTATAAAATATATTTGCTATTACCTGAAAAGGTGATTTTTAAATGTTTGTCAGTCAATATATTCTTGAACAACCTCTTTATGGTAATTAGGTAACATTTAATTCTCTATTAATCTCCTTTCGGCATCTTTGGATAATCTATCTGGTCAGCATCCGCATCATTTGGAGAAGGGGTGTCAGTTGTTAATATTCCATCAGTCTTTAATTGTTAACCCACATTATGGAACCAGTATAACTACCTGTTCATTTTCTTTAATGGAGATTTTTTTGGAAAAATAGACGGAATTATTTTTAGTGTATAGCTTGACGGTGTAATTATTCGGAGTGATTTGAATATCAAGTGGTAATTTGTTTTGGTGAAAGCGGTGCAGAACTGATGTATTATCATCTCTTGTAATAAACACTCGTAAATTATCAGGTAGAGC
>CAZKUH010000553.1:0-1951 GCA_964555895.1 uncultured Enterobacterales bacterium | reverse complement strand
TTATCAAATTCTAGAATGATGCTCTTTGATGGTGATGGTATTAACTTAGATTCTTGGAGAGAAGAACTCCTTAAAGGTGAAAAGGCATCTCTAAACGGTTTTCTTGATAAGGCAAAAACCTTGAACTTGAGAAACAGTATTTTTGTTGATGTTACAGCAAATCAAGAGGTTTCAGATATATACGCAAACTATCTACGTGAGAGTATTGCTGTTGTAGCTTGTAATAAAATTGCATGCTCAAGTAATTATAATAATTACAATACGCTAAAACAATTATCAAGAAAATACAACGCGCCTTTCTTATTTGAAACTAATGTTGGTGCAGGATTACCTGTAATTGACACCCTCAACCATTTAATTACATCAGGAGATAAAATACATTCCATTCATGCAGTACTCTCAGGCAGTTTAAACTTTGTTTTTAATAATTTTGATGCAAGTAAAAAATTCCATGATGTCGTGAAACAAGCACAAAATGAAGGTTATACGGAGCCAGATCCAAGAATAGATTTGAGTGGTGTTGATGTTGCCAGAAAAATATTGATACTAGCTCGCGAAAGTGGAACGGAAATGAATCTTGAAGATATTGAAAACATATCATTCTTATCTCCATCAGCCCAAAAAGCTAATTCTGTGGATGATTTTTACAAGGCATTAATCAAAGATGAAGCACATTATCAAAACGTATTGGCTTCAGCTAAAAAGAATGATTGTCAACTTAAATATGTAGCAAAATTTGTTAACGGAAAAGCTTCAGTGGGATTAAAAGAAATCCCTAAAGGGCATCCTTTCTATAATCTAGAAGGAAAAGATAATATTGTAATGTTTTATACCGAGCGATATCCAGAGCAACCTATGATTATTAAAGGTGCTGGTGCTGGTGCTGATGTAACAGCCGCTGGTTTATTTGCCGATATAATAAGGATTGGAAATAACTAGTTATGACGAACGAAATAAAAATATTCTCACCTGCAACTGTTGCAAACGTAGCCTGTGGTTTTGATGTGCTAGGGTTTTGCTTAGACAATGTTGGTGATGAAATGGTGATACGGAAAATTTCAAAAAAAGGAATTTACATTACCAAAATTGAAGGTTATGATTTACCATATGAAGCTCATCTAAACGTAGCAGGTGTTTCTGCCTTGGCACTTATTGAAGATGCAAATCCTGATTGTGGTTTTGAAATAGAAATCTATAAACGCATTAAGCCAGGAAGTGGAATTGGCAGTAGTTCTGCCAGTGCTGCAGGAAGTGTTTTTGGAATTAATGAATTGTTAGGAAGACCTTATAACAATACACAACTCACCTATTTTGCTATGAAAGGTGAGGCTATTGCTAGTATGAGTGAACATGCCGATAATTTGGCACCAGCACTATTTGGAGGTTTTACGCTAGTAAAAAGTATTGCGCCTTTAGAAATATTGCAAATTCCAACACCAAAGGAATTATATGCCACCATTATTCATCCTCAAATTGAAATTAAAACTTCAGAAGCACGTGCCATTTTACCTAAAAATGTGCCCTTAAAAGATGCTATAGGTCAATGGGCAAATGTTGGAAGTTTAATCCATGCCTTACATACAAGCAATTATAGTTTAATACAAAGATCACTACAAGACATAATTGTAGAGCCGTATAGAAGCAAGCTTATTCCACATTTTGATGATGTAAAATTTGCTGCCTTAAATCATGGTGCGCTTGGTTGTGCTATTTCAGGATCTGGACCTTCTATTTTTGCACTTAGTGAAGGCGTTGAAATTGCAAAAAAAGTGGAAGAGGCAATAAAAACAATATATTCAAAAACAAATATCGAATTTGATACTTTCGTGTCTCCTATAAATACAAAAGGTATTAAAATCCTCAATTCTTAAATTAAAATGCTATACTACTCACTCCATAAAAAAGCACCAAACGCATCATTTAAAGACGCAGTTATAAAAGGATTAGCACC
>CAZKUH010000552.1:0-1968 GCA_964555895.1 uncultured Enterobacterales bacterium | reverse complement strand
ATCAGTTAGCCAGAATTTTATCTTTAAATGGCAAAGCAGAGAAATCGTTGCTTTATCTGGATAATTTAGCCCGGTTAGCTTCCAAAGACATGGAGGCCGTTGAAGCAAGGTTCAGATTGGCAGAAACGGCCTTTTCCAGAAAGGATTATCGTGGTGCTTATACATTATACTCCCGTGTAATTGCAGAAGGAAAAGATACAGAGTTTTATAACACGGCGCTTTATAAAAGAGGATGGTCATATTTTAAAGTTCAAAAATATCATCATGCATTCGCAGATTTTACTAAACTGCTGGAGCACGTCTACCAGCCAGAACAGCTACAAAAAAAATCGGTAAAATCATTAATGTCGGATGTCTATCGAGTGGCTGCCTTATCTTTGTCTTATTTACAAGGGCCAAAATCTGCCAGGACATTCTTCCAAAAAAATGGACATAAAGTCTATGAGTCAGAAATGTATAAAGCGCTGGCAGATTTGTACGATGAGCAAGAGCGTTATCAGGATACCGCAGAAACTTATTTTACCTTTGTCGCAACCAATCCATTAGATATAAATGCCCCTGAATTGGAAAGTCTGGGTATCAAAGTTTTGGGGAAAGCCGGTTTTGTTGAGCTGGTGCTGGCAGCGAAGAAAAGATTCATTCAACATTACAGTATCAGTAGTGACTATTGGAAGAAATCTGGCCGAAATCGTTCGGTTAAGGTGTCAGGATGGTTAAAAAGTCATTTAAATGATGTGACTGGTTTCTATCATGCTGAAGCACAGAAGAGTAAAAAAGCGGCTGATTATCTTGAGGTTGCCCGCTGGTATCGATTATATCTGGAAAATTTCCCGGCTGACAAAAATGCGAGCAAGCAGCGCTGGTTATTAGCCGAAGCTTTAACGGATGGTGGACAAGCTACGGAGGCAGCTGAACATTATCATGTGCTTGCTTACGAACCTTCAAATCTGAAAAAAAGTCGACGCGAAGAAGCCGGCTATCGAGTGATATTGTCCAGACAAAATAATTTAACAATTGCTGAAAAAAAGAAAACCAAAACTTCAAAAAATATTGTGGCTATTACTACTGCTCGGTTGGCCTTGATTGATGCGAGCCTCGAATATCGTCAGGCTTTTGTGGGCGCAAAAAGAGTGCCTCAAGTACTAGCACAAGTGGTAGAGTTACAGGTTACACAAGGTCAGATCAAACCCGCCGTTGAAAATGCGCGTGATCTCATAAAATTACCACAAGTAACAAAAAAGCAAGTCGGCAGAGCGAGGGAAATCGTCGCAAATGGCGAGTTTGATCTAAAAAATTATGCGGCGGCTGAAAAAGCTATCACACTATTGTTTAGAAAAGATCGTCCCCGAGGCGAACTGGCTAAAGTGTTCCACCAACGAAGAGCCCAAGCTATTTATAAGCAGGGAGAACAGGCAAAAGCAGCAGGTAAAGCAGAAACGGCGGTGAAGCACTTTCTTCGCCTGGGCAAAATAGAAAGAAAATCACCTGTTAGAATCAACGCCGAGTATGACGCTGCGACCTTGTTACTGGAAATGAAGCAATATTCAAGAGCGGTTGGAATTCTAACGGCGTTTGCCCGCAAATATCCCCAGAACAAACTGGCGCAAGATATTCCAGCTAAATTAGTGCTGGCTTACGAATCCACCGAAAACTGGCGAGGGGCAGCCAGAGAGTATGAAAAAGTTGCTGCCAGTAGTAAAAATAGCGAAATATCACGTACCGCTGTGTGGCAAGCTGGTCAAAGTTGGATGAAAGTAAAATCCAGAGAAGCTAGGGAAAAAGCGACGCAAATTTGGAAAAAATATATCAAAAGTTACCCCAAACCCGTAGATCTAGCACTTGAAGCGCGCCAAAACCTCATCAATTTATATGGCAAACTGGGTGTTAAATGGAAGCAAGACTTCTGGCGAAGAAAAATTATCAAGGTAGTAAGCGCAAGCAAATTAACAGATGATCGCGCTCGGTTGC
>CAZKUH010000551.1:0-1971 GCA_964555895.1 uncultured Enterobacterales bacterium | reverse complement strand
AGAACATTACGGGCTTTTAAATGCAAACATGGTAGCCGAAGATCATGCGACATATAAGGTGCGTAGCAAAAGAAATAGCAAACCAATTGCATTAAGTTTTTTTTCCGGAGCCATGGGCTTGGATCTTGGATTGGAACGATCCGGCTTTGAGGTTCTGTTGGCGTGCGAGGTTGATAAGTATTGCAGGCAAACCATTGCCCTTAACAAGCCAGAAATGGCGCTATTAAGTGATATAAACAAATATTCCAAACGTGATGTTTTGGATGCTGCCGGTTTGATTGATTCGGATGACATTGATTTATTGATCGGCGGCCCCCCATGCCAAGCCTTTAGTACCGCTGGGAAAAGGCAGGCTTTTAATGATGATCGAGGCAATGTGTTTCTAAAATATATTGATTTGGCTTTAGAGTTAAGACCCAAATTTTTAGTTATTGAGAATGTACGGGGGCTGATGTCTTGCCCTCTGGATCATCGGCCACATGATCAGCGAGGAGGAAGTTTTCCAGATTTGACAGCCGATGAATTAAAAGGTGGCGCACTAAATTTCATCATCTCAAGATTGAAAGGCTCAGGGTATTCCTACTCTTTCAATCTGTATAATTCTGCCAATTTTGGTACCCCGCAAGTTAGGGAACGTGTTATTATTATTTGTGCCAGGGATGGTGTGTCTCCACCATTCTTAACACCAACCCACTCTGAAAATGGTGAGTATGGTTTGCCAAAGTGGAAAACCTTCAAGCAGGCGACTAAAGGCTTAACAGGGCACCAACATCTAAATTTTCCTGAGAAACGGCTGAAATATTACCGCTTATTAAAGCCGGGTGAGAATTGGAGAAATCTGCCCGGAGACCTGCAAAAAGAAGCACTTGGAAAATCTTATTATGCTGGTGGTGGTAAGACTGGCTTCCTGCGACGATTAGCCTGGAATAAACCTTCACCTACTTTAGTCACACATCCAGCAATGCCGGCGACTGACCTAGCTCACCCGGAAGAAGACAGGCCGCTCTCAATACAGGAATACAAACGCATTCAGGAATTTCCTGATTATTGGGAACTGGCTGGCCCACTGATTCAACAATATAAACAAGTGGGAAATGCTGTTCCAAATAGCTTGGGATATGCCGTTGGCGAGCATCTCCTAAAGCTACTTCGGGGCGAGAGGCCCGAGCAATACCCCGGATTCAAATACTCAAGGTACAAAAGCACCAGCAATATCGAATGGGAAGAGCAGTTTAATTTAACATTGAGAAAAGCGGCATCAAAAGATTCTTCACGGCAGCCAGAATTGATGTTTGGCTGACCTATTGCCAGGGATTGTCTTGCTCAACCGCAAGACAATCAGGATTTGACGACAGGGTTTCTTTTACAAATGCCACAAACAATGTTTCCGATAAATGAGATGTTCCGCATATTTTATTCAGCGAATCCCACATATATTCAATTCGATCTGCTTTGACTCGATACCATTTCTCTATTTCAGTCCCATCACGAACAGAGCTGCTGGAACTGTTTTCAGAATTACTTCTATTTTTGATTTGTAATAGATTCCCATCTTCATGGACGAAGTCCACTGATTTCACGGTTTCCCCCCATGCACAATGCCAACCATGCTCTTTTAAATTAACAGCTAAAAATTCTTCCAGAATTAAACCAAGGATATTTTCAGCAGACATGCCAAGCCGATGGGCATAAGTTATTTTTTCCAAATCACTCTGTGTTAAATTTGTTAAACGAGAACCTATAATTTTTTCTATAATGGGATCTGCCACTGTACCCGGAAGGTTAGATATTCTTTGGGATGCTCTTCCATCATATCCCCCTTGGTATTTTTTTAACCACTTTCCAATGACTGTTCTTTCATCGTCATTCCTGCCGCCAATATTGCCTGGTGTTCTTTCAATATCATTTGCGATTGCAAAGAAGACAAAACGAGCATCTTCATTCCAGTTTATACCTTTTTCTTGAGCGATA
>CAZKUH010000550.1:0-1972 GCA_964555895.1 uncultured Enterobacterales bacterium | reverse complement strand
AATGCCAGCGTGGAACCATTTTTTCTACTGTGTTACCAAACTGTCTAAATTGTAAAGTAAAGCTGGGGAGTTCAAGCATTTTTACCGCTAAAGGAGCATAAAAAAGTTGATAGGTCAGGTCAATTTGATAGCGAACACCTTTTTGAGTATTATTTTTATCAATTTTAATTTTATTCAAATTAAGCCAGCGATTAACCTTACCTTTGCTGGGAATACGACTGTATTGTAAAGTCAGTCCTTTTCTGGCTTCTACAATAATACGCTGTTTGATTTCATCACCAATCACATAGCCAAAAGGACGGGGTGTTTGCACTTGAAAGTGGGTCACAGGTTCGTCGAGAGAGTTAGAGCAGCTATTTAGCAATAAGCTAATAAAAAAAACAAAAATAATTTTATGCCACATGTTATTAACCTACACGCTGTAAAAAATACTGGCTAATAGATTCTGCACAGTATCCTTGGTGCATAAATAAAGGCTCATAACCAAAGCGTCTAAAACAATGTTGTAATTGTTGTTTTCTTTGTTTAAAGGCAGACTGAATTTTATTTTTCAGGGAAGGGCGCATCCACAAGGTGCGGGTTTTTCCTTGCTCTAGGTCAGAAAACTTTACTACACCCCAGCGAGGTAAAGCACTGCTTTCTTTTTGATCCCATAGCACCAGAGGGATGACCGTATGCTTATTCAATCTTTGCATAAGTTGTTGAATCATTTTAATCGGCATATAAAAATCAGATAACAGGAATACCAAAGCAGAACTATTAGGTAGATAATCAGCGGCCTGTAATAAACTGTCTGCTTGACCTGTGAAGGTGGTTTCCTGAATTCGTTTAGCCATTTCATTAACACGCCCTTGCTGTAGATTGGCTGGGGCAATGAGGAATTGAGAGTCAAGCATTTGACCACAGCCAACAAAACCAAAGCGATCTCCTGTCGCATGGGCAGATTTAGCGACTGAAAGCAGGCAATCAACAAGAGCTTGTTGCTTATGGTAGTGGCCCTGATAGCCCATGGATGCAGATAAATCGGCCAGTAAAAAAACATCCAGTCGTGATTGTTGTTGAAAAGACTTAACTTGATATTGAGAAAAAGGATTAAGCAAACTGGCTCTTAAATCAATATGTCTTGGATCGGGGGCTGCAATCAAAGGTTTGTGATGCTTAAAAAGAAGCCCATTACCGACGACTTTACCTGCATGAGCACCTGGAAATACATTGTACTGCGCGGATCTGCGGTAATAAAAAATGTTGTTTTCTTTCATCTTACGACTGATTAAGATTGATTAATAACTAGCATTACAAATGCTATGGTAAAGAGTAAATAGACAGGGATACTATATTTTATAGGGCTACTAACGATCAGCTTGACAACGCCTGAATAATTTTTATGTTGCCGGTTGTATAGTGATTCGCCCAGTAACCAAAGCAGTGAGTTAGCCATAATTAATGCCACAACACTTAAAAAGCTCGCCTCGGTAAACAAAAAAGATTTATCGGTTAATAACTCTGCCCGTTCATTGGTATGCATTAAGTTTGCCATGAGTATTCCCAATATTAATGCACCTTCATCAAAAGCCACCAGAAAAAAACCATAACTGAAGAAACGAAAACGTTGGCAACTAGGTTTAAACTGGGTTGTCCTTTCTGCTAGATAAACAAGAGGAAGACTCAAACAAAATAGCAACAAACCGATAATACTGATTAATGCCCAGAATTTAACTCCAATAGCCGAGTTAAGTGAGGTGGTGTAATAAGAGGCATAAGAAATGCCACTAAAATCATCCAGCTGCCCAGCAATAATGGCACAGACAAACCCTACACCTGTCCAGTTTAAATAGACACTCAGTAAGTCATTAAAGCCACTTTCTGGGATAATTGCTTTAAAAAATGCTTGTTTAGTCATAGCGTTGTTATTTTTGATATTCCATCATTTCTTATTAATCGGTGTCGTAGGATGTGCTGAGGAACGAAGCGC
>CAZKUH010000549.1:0-1991 GCA_964555895.1 uncultured Enterobacterales bacterium | reverse complement strand
CTGCAACTAAACGGAAGAAGACCAAGAAAAAGAATACTGAAATTGGGTCAGTTATTGCAATAAAGAGTATTTCATGTTGTTTGTTGTCATCAGGGCAGGATCAAAATTTAAAGTTTTCAACACAGTAGTCAATGAATACCCTGGTAATACGAGACACACTTTTTCGGCTCGGATATACAAGGTTAACGAGCTGTTCAGGCAAAGGGTAATCTGGCAATACCTCAATAAGTTCGCCATTTTCAATGTGTTTTTGACAATAAAATGGGGGTAGTTCAGTAATACATTTGTGATTAAGCGCCAGATAACGCATGTGAAAGTAATCATTCGCGCGAATAAAGGGTTCTACTATTAACTGTTGGTTACCCAAAGTCCATATGATGTCTTGATCCTTTTGACACCAAGCCGCACATTTTTTAGAGATGATATCTTTTGGACAATCAATTGAACAGTCTGTTAAAAATTCTGGTGATGCAACTAGACGATGACGATATGTCGTAAGCAATCTGGCAACTGCGGATTGGTTTGCTACATTGCCAATTCGTAACGCAACATCAATCCCGTCTGCAATAAAATCTAATGGCCTTTCACTAACAAAGAGATCTATTTCGATATTGCTATGCAGTTCCTGGAAATTACTGAGAAGCTTGAACATTAGGTCATAACTTGGGGGTAAGGACAAACGCAAACGACCTTTTAAATTTTGTTCTTGTTCCGAAAGTGCTAATAGACCCGCATTCATTTCCTCAACGCCGCGAGAGACAAATTCATAGAGTATGGATCCGGCCTCGGTCAACCTAAGTTTTCGAGTGGAACGTTCAAGCAACCTAACATCTAATGATGATTCGAGTTCTGCAACCCGACGACTCACCGTTGCAACGGGTATTCTCATTAATTTGGCAGCGGACGAAAAGCTGCCTTTGGCAGCGACATTAACGAAAATTCTTGCTGAGTTTAAATTCATATGTCTTTTTGCCTTTGAGGTGTATTGTACAAAAATAATCCAGCTATATTCTCATATATGAGAAAGTGATTCAATAAAACACCATCTTATTTTCATAATCGTTATGAATTAGACTTGTTTCCAACGTTAATCAATTAAGGGAACAATAGCAATGAAGTCAATACTCAGCATATTAACCTATTGGATGCTTGTCAGTGGTCTGGTGCAAGCAGATACAAACACGCAGAAAATCCAAACGCTTATTTCACAATATGAATCTGCGCTCAATTCGAGCAATGTGAATGTTGTTCTGGGATTGTATGGCAAAAATCCAACGTTTATGCCCCAATATACGTCTGCACAGGTTGGACGCGCAGCTATTAAGCAAGCTTACGAAAATGTGTTTAAGACAATCAAACTCAACATCAAATTTACTACACATGAAATTCAAGTGTTGGGTGATACTGCCTGGGCGCGCACAAGCTCAGCCGGTAAAACGAAAATTCTAGCCAACAAGGCCGTCATCAATGAAGGCAATAATGAGCTGTTCATTTTCAAAAAAGAAAACAATATTTGGAAGATTCATCAATACCTGTTTTCCACCAATCAACCGCGTTAATCATCGCAACTAACTATAGGAGAAAAACAATGAAAGCCGTCATCGCTAAAAAAGCCGGAGGACCCGAGGTGCTGCAATTAGTCGATATTGATCAACCAGCAACTCAAGCAGGTGAAGTTAAAATTCGCGTAAAGGCATTTGGCCTAAACAAAGCAGAGAGTTACTACCGCAGTGGTAATTATGGCAACTTCGTGCCTGATCAGGCCTTAGGGATTGAGGCTGTGGGTATAATCGTTGAAGACGCTAGTGGCACATTTGCCGTGGGCCGGAAGGTCGCAACCGTGATGGGGGGGATGATGTTTTCTCGACATGGTGGCTATGCTGAATACATTACTGTTAACTCAAATAATGTCGTCGCCATTGACAGTGATTTGAGTTATGAAAAACTGGCAGCATTACCCGAAGCCTATTTGACTGTTTGGGGAGCGCTCG
>CAZKUH010000548.1:0-1994 GCA_964555895.1 uncultured Enterobacterales bacterium | reverse complement strand
AAGGCAAGCGAGATGGGTAACTTTATTTTCCAAATCGTTAGATAGTGCCTGAACGAAAAAGGCACTTTTCAAAAAAACCATCACAAAATCAAAAAATATTTTTTGAAAATTTTTTAGAGGCTGAAAAATCCGCTCATTTCCTAGTAAACCCTCCTCTATCTGGAATTATTATTACAAATCACACATTGTAGGCGCACCTTTCCCGTAGATAACCTCATGTTTTATCAAAAAGCTTAGGCAACTAGCTTTTGTTGTTCCAAAAGCCGTAGTCGCTCCATGTCGCGTTTAAGCGTACCCAGCTTTTGAATGTTGCGCGACAATACGGCTAAGCTAACATAACGCTCGAAGCCATCAATGCCATGATCAAGACATTTGTCCAACCCATGAACTTCTAATGCGTTAATGGCCGACTCAACGGCAGAATGCTTCTTTTTCGCCTGCTTAAATTCCAGTGCGTATTCGCGTTCTTGGTCAGCTTTGGAGAGTTTACCTTTTTTTGGTAAAACAACTTGTTCAATAAGCGCTTTCAGGTCAGTTTGATTGGCTGGGCTGTGGAAACCTTTGTCAAAACTACAGGCATTAAAACGAGGAAACTTTGCTTTCGTGGCTTTAATCATCGACACAGCAACTTTATCGTCGGTCGTTTTTTGCATCACTTGACTGTGCAAGATAAACCCGTGATTGTCTTCCATGATACAAACCCGTAAGCCCAGTTCCACAGGGACTCCGGCTTTGCCTTTACTGATCCATTCGGTGTGAGACTGAAATAAGGAAAAGACTTTTTCGCCATGTGGAATCTTTTCTTCATGTATAGCTCTGCGCCTTATTTGATTGATTTGACGCTCGGCATGCAGACTGAAAGTGTGCAGATCAGTGAGCAGTACTTCCGCTATTTTATGGTCATTTTTTAAAGTCTGAATGCCCTCTTTAACTCGCTCAAGATAAAATTCCGCTAAAACGATGTAATCCTGGTAGGCTTGTTTAACCTCAAGAGCTTTGGCAGCCTTGATATCTTCATTTTTAGAAGTAGAATGTTTCAGTTTTTGCAGCTTTCGATACAAGTTTTTGAACTGACGCAGATTATGCTGATGCTGCCTCCAACCTGGTAACGCATGTTGTTTATCCCATTTTACACAGATCCTGATCATGACCCGTGTCGCGTCAAACAGTAAGCTGATATCGGTGGGAAAATGCACATTGGTTTTCAGCACAAAAGAATCGCAACGCCCTCTGATCAGTGCGTGAATATCAAGATCCAGCAATTGATGACCTGCTTTAATGACTTCTGTGCTGATACGTTCCATGATCACGGGTGTAAACAGTTTGATATTGTCTTTCAAGGTTTGCAAGCGATAGCGTTTGTCGCTATCGAAACAGCCCAGTCCTAGTATTTCTCGTAGGGTATTGTGCTGGTTGGCGAGTTCAAGAATCCGGTCATAGTCCGCATTCAACCCAACACGTAGCGATCCCAAAACCAAAATCGACCATTGATCCATACCCGGGCGACCTTTGTTGATTGAAACAACCTTTGTTTCTTCTCCGTCTGTTTTTGTAGGTGCCACTTCTTCCAGTATTTTAAAAACAGCCTCTCTTAATGGAACGTTTGTATAAATGTGCTGCAAGCCCAACAAGATGGTCGGAATATCATCACGTGAAGAGACGTCAATTTTGATGTCGGCAATGTCACGTTGGCCAATGCTCATTTGCGGAGAAAATACGTTTCTCATAGGGAGTTTTCCAGCGAAGATTTGAGTTTTAGGGCGGTTATCTGGGAGGTGGGTTTCGCCAGTCCATTTTTGGTTAAAATAAAAGCATTTATTATCAGTAAGTTACTTTATTTAAGCATTTTATACGCCAATAGAGGCTTGACTGAACTTCAAAGTCATATTATATCATAAGCCATTGTTTTATATTTATTTTTATATTTCCGTTCACGAACTAGTTAAAACTATGCACTTTAGTGCAAGACTTTTAGTAATGTCTTTTCTTTGAAA
>CAZKUH010000547.1:0-1994 GCA_964555895.1 uncultured Enterobacterales bacterium | reverse complement strand
GTTAAGCCATGTTATTACGCTGGAAAATTATGATGGAAGTAAACGGATAGGGAAATTCACATGACCAGATTAGGGTATAATAATGTGATAGAATTAGGATGATAAATTGGTTGAAAAACAACCGATCTTACGGCTGTAGTTTAGGAATTAACAATGTTTTTAATTCCGATCAAGGGAGCCAGTACACCAGTGAAGCGTTTAACCAGGTGTTGAAGTCACATAATATTTTAATCACTATGGATGGCAAAGGTGAAGTAAACCGGAGCCTTTTGACAGTGTTGCTGTTTTACATTCGATCCACTGCATAAATTTATGCCACCATTAGTAAGTTAAACGGTAAGTCATAGTAGAACTGATCCGGTGCCTTTCTGTCACCTGCGAGTTTCCTCGTATGCGGCTCAAGCTATTTCAAGACTCGCCCGATGGTTAACTCTTTTTTAGCTTGATCTTAATGCTCGTGTCTCAGCCTGGTGCCATGGACGACAGATAATTCTATTTCAGTTGCCGACAAAGTCTTGGGAAAATAACAACCGGATATTTGTGCAGTTGCCAGGCTTGCTCCAGCCAGTCTGGCATTTCTAAAATCAATACCACGAATATCCGCACCTCTAAAATATGCACCCGCCAGATTCAGGTTCTCAGCATTTAAACCCCGTAAATCACAGTTTCGAAAATCGCAGTCAGTCAGATCGACATCTTCTCCGGCTGCACGCCGTTTGTTGAATTCTTCAACTTTTCCTTCTCTTAATAATTGAAAAAGAGGATGTTCAATAAATTTTGGCATAGTAAAACCCCTTGAAAATTAAAGCGCGTCAGTTATCAGTATAGTAAATTTTCTGAAAAATACCCTGCATCAGATAAAAGCAATTTGTCTACCTGGCTCACCATTCATTTCAAAGTCAATTTTTCTCGCGGATTGAAATCCATCGCTTGTTGCATGTCTTCATAAATTTTTCTGCTTTTATCGTCGGTAACCGGCGGCACCACCACCTCTAGCGTAACATAGAAGTTGCCAGGAACCTTGGCGGGAATTCCTCGTCCTTTCAGACGCAGTTTATTCTTCGACGAAGATGCCGCAGGGATGCTCAAATCAACTGTGCCACCTGGGGTAGGCACTTTAACTTTGGCACCTAAAGCAGCTTCCCAGGGCGAAATAGGTAAGTCAAGATAAATATCTTTACCGTCAACTTGATAAATAGCGTGGGGTTTAATATTAATTTCCAGATAAAGATCACCGTTTCCACCATGACCCGCAGCACCTTGGCCCGCTAAACGAATTTTTTGCCCTGATCTAACGCCTTTAGGAATTTTAATTTTTAAAGAACGCTGTTTTTGGACGGTACGACCCTGGTGATCTAATTCCGCTACAGATAATCTCAACGACCGCGTTGCGCCAGAATAACTATCTTCCAAATCAATACTGACTCTGGCATTTACGTCTTCGCCACGGCGATGGAATCCTTGTTGTGCTGCTGCCTGACCTGAAAAACCCTGCCCAAAAATAGACTCAAAAAAATCACTAAACTGGGAAGCGTTACCCTGAGCATAACCTCCCTGGTTGAAAGTAAACCCTTCATAGCCTGGCGGTGGTGTGAATTCCTGTCCATTTTTCCAATTTGCGCCTAACTGATCATATGCGGTTCTTTTTTCAGGGTCCTTTAATACCTCATATGCTTCACCAACGAGTTTGAATTTGTCTTCCGCATCGGAATCTTTACTGACATCCGGGTGATACTTCCTGGCAAGTTTACGATAACTCTTTTTAATCTCATCCTGGGAAGCGTCACGCTTAAGACCCATTACCTCATAGTAATCTTTATACTCCATTTAAAACCTCTCTTATTATGGCTATAATCATGACACATGCTCAGTCCAAAATCATTCAAAAAAACCATCAGATTAAAGTTTAAATGTTGGGGTTAAATGAATTTTTTCAATCTCCTGGATCAATGCAAATCAAGAAATATTTTCTTCGAAAGGGAGTTCTGGTGCAT
>CAZKUH010000546.1:0-1999 GCA_964555895.1 uncultured Enterobacterales bacterium | reverse complement strand
GGGATCTTACCCTCACTTAGCAAGATCCTTCGACCTTGCTCAGGATGACATCATGCTTTTTAAATTTTGTCCCGACCTTTTCCATTAGTCATCTAATTAATAGCAAAGCAAATAGCTGAACTAGGTACAGAATCATGTAAATTAATGACTATTTTCAACCGATCTTTAAAGATCAAAATACCTTGACCTGTGCCCTAGGTATAGGTTGTAGGCTGAACACAAACTTTAGCTTAAAATTTTAAGGATGTTACCAATGAAAAATGTATTATCTTTGCTCTTCACTTTGTTAGGTGTAGCCGTCACAACAAACAGCACCATTGCAGCACCTACCGTTTATATCCCCTTGGGATCTGCCAATGAAGTCATCGCGGTCGATGCCGCGACCGACAAAATAACGGCTACTTTTACGGGCGTTGTAAAACCCCACGGTTTAGTCGCGACACCTGATGGCGAATATCTCATCGCGGGGAGCTTGAACGAAAAACCACTTACCCCAGACCAACCCGCAGACGCACCCAACAGCAACCTGTCGCTCATCCACCCAGCCCACGGTCACGTTATGCTCACTATTCCGGTTTCTGGTTGGAGTCATCATGAAGCCATCACCCCGAACGGACGTTATGTCATTTCTACACATCCCACGCGTGGCGGTGTCAGCGTGGTAGACATGCAAAGTAATGCAGTAATTAAAACCATCAAAACCGGCATCGCACCGAATTACACGGTAGTTTCTACTGATAATTCAAAAGTCTTTGTCAGTAATAGTGGCAGTGGCAGCATTAGTGAAATCAATGTCGCTGACTGGACTGTTAGCCGCACACTTGAAGCTGGCCCAGGACCGGAACACATGGTGCTTTCAGCAGATGGCAAAAAAATATTCGTCACCAACCCTCGAGCGGGTAATGTCTCTGCCGTTTCTATCAAGACCGGTAAGGTTGTCGCTACCTGGAAAATTGGTGGTACTGTTCACGGTCTGGATCTAGGCGACGATGGTAAAACCATTTTCATCAGTAGTAAAAAAGGTGGCAAACTCACCGCACTCGACACAACAACCGGGAAAATTATCAAACAAATCAGCTTGCTGCCAGCACCATACCACTTGAATGCCATTCACGGAACTGGCAAAATCTATGTTTCCAGCCGTAAACAACCAAAAATTTGGGTTGTTGATCAGAAAACATTGAAAGTATTGGGTGAAATAGCACTACCCGCAGGTGAAGGACATCAAATGGCCATTGTCAATTAATCGTCTGATGTGCGCTTGCAACCCGTAAAATACAAGGGCATCAGGAGATTAATTGAAAATGTTAACCGTAACCGAACTCGCCAGACACAGTGGTGCAACACCCAACGCAGTCCGTTATTACACGCGTCTGGGTCTGTTGCGCCCAGCTCGCAATCCAGATAATGGCTATCGACTCTACAAACAGCGGGAGGTGAGTTGGTTACGTTTTATCCGCCAGGCAAAATGTTTGGGTTATACCCTGAGTGAAATCCGGGAAATCATGCATAATTCAGATCAAGAAAAATCACCCTGCCCCCAAGTGCGTGAGATATTGTTGCGACGTATTGCTGAGAATCGGCAACAACTAGAAGAACTTATGGCTTTGCAGACCCGCATGGAACTCGCATTAGAACAATGGTCTGGAATGCCAGATGGTGTTCCAGACGGACATTCAGTCTGTCATCTTATTGAATCATTCGCAGAAGATACTGGCCACTACAAACAGTAAGCCTATTGATATCAGGCCGAAGCCAATAAACTGCCTTATGTCAGCGACTTTGTGTTAAGTGCTTCCCAACTACTTGTCTCCCCATTGAATTAATTTTATTTCGAACTTTTGCTCGCCTAGAATTCAACAATTTTGCTGAGATTTGTTATTTCAGCCTGAAACACACGCTATTCATTTCTATTTCAGAATTTTGCATTCTTTTTGACATTCCTAGCTACTTGTCCTGATTTCCGCGTTATTTTAATAAAATAACCAACAAAATCAAC
>CAZKUH010000545.1:0-2013 GCA_964555895.1 uncultured Enterobacterales bacterium | reverse complement strand
GTTGAAGGATCTTACGCCGCTGGTACAAGATCCCTCCACAAGGTCGGGATGACAGAGATTCAGGTCGGGATGACAGAGATTCAGGTCGGGATGACAGAGATTCAGGTCGGGATGACAGAGATTCAGGTCGGGATGACAGAGATTCAGGTCGGGATGACAGAGATTCAGGTCGGGACGACAGAGATTCAGGTCGGGACGACAGAGATTCAGGTCGGGACGACAGTGGAAAAGAGTCGAGATGATAATAAACAATGGCTAGGGTGGTGCTAGGCAAAAGCTGGGGTGAGAATCAGCAGGGGTCGCGCAGCTTTTTAGCGCTCAACTGATGGTTTTAGGATTATTTTCTCTTAGCCGTCCAAGCCCAAATCATGAAACATTCAATCGGTTGCTTACCCTCAGCATCCGTTACCTGAACGGCAACCATAAAATCTCCCTTATCTGTGGTTCTCATTTGGCTAATTTGATCCGGTTGCAATGTGGCCTCTGCGCGCAGATCGCCTACCGCTTTTTTTAAGTAGTTTATTTTCATACTTTTCAGCAGCGGAATACTAGTGTCCGGGATATTCATGCCAACAATAAGTCCGGTTGCAGTTTCTGCCAACAGCGCCATAGCTGTGGCATGAACCGAGCCAATATGATTTTGTACTTTTTTGCGGTTTTTAATGGTCATCACCGAGCGATTGAAATCCAATAATTCAACATTAATTTTGGCTGTACCGGTAAATTTAACCGTATGGTGGATTAAAAAATTTAGCAAGCCGTGACGCCATGACTTTGGCCATTTTCGCAAAGATACCACCATTTTTGAGAGTCGGTTCAAATTTTTGTATTTGTCATTCATTTTAAATGATATCTCTACTTGCGCGCTTTATTCAAGGTTATCCATGGATTTAAAAAAATAATGGTGGCTTTCCAATGTAGCCACCACTTTCCCAATTTGTTCTTTTTTTACCAGAATGTAGTCGGTATCAAAAGTTGAAATAACAAAGATGCTGACGTCTATCGCCGCTATTAGCTTCGAAATTTTTGCTAAAACCCCGGTCATGGAAAAATCCAGCGGCCCGACTATCTTGATCACTTTCCAACCCTTTTCTGCCTTTTCGGCGGTCAGACTAATGGAATCCATACATACGAGAGAAACTTCATCGCGGGTGCCTGTTATCGAGAAAAAGTGCTCGTTAACCATGGTGGGTAATATTTTCAATAGTGCAGTTGCTGTCGAAAATCTGTAAATATTGTAACTTGAAGGTAACAGTGTCAACTGCATAATTTTTCCAATTGAAAATATCGTCTCTGAGCGTCGATATTTCTATGTGTCACGGGTATATTTCAGCCAGTTTTGCTTTTAAATCCAATACCTCTGACATCTGATAGTACCCAGGTTTTTTTAGAGCTAGCCAGTTTGCCGCTAATAATGCGCCTTTTGCAAAAAGTTTACGGTCAATAGCGTGATGCTTAATGCTGATTTCTTCGCTTGCCATTTTGAAAGTCACGCTATGATCACCAATTATTTCACCTTCACGCCTAACATGGAATTCAATCTTGTTACTTTGATCGGTTGCCACAATCGAATTTTCTTCATATTGCATCAAGGCTTTTAATTGTTGTTGCCGCGTCTTTGCTATGGCTTCACCCAGATGTAATGCGGTGCCAGAAGGTGCATCGGTTTTGTGTTGGTGGTGTGCTTCTGATATTTCAACTTTGGCTTCTTCGCCTAAAACCAAAGAGGTTAATTTCACCAATTCTACCGCCAGATTAACACCAATACTCATATTGGCAGCAATCAGTAATGGTGCTTGTTGGGAAAAAAGCTGGATTTGTTGTAGTTGTTCATCCGAAAATCCGGTAGTGCCAGAAACAAAAGCTATCTTTTTGTCCGCAGCTTGTTGCAATACTTTCAAAGAAAATTCAGGACGACTGAAATCAATAATCACATCCATTTCAGCTGTTATGTTACCCAGTTCGGTATAAACCCTTGGATTTTGCTCTAAATGATTTTCCCGCCCGAGCACC
>CAZKUH010000544.1:0-2015 GCA_964555895.1 uncultured Enterobacterales bacterium | reverse complement strand
CGGATCTTTTAGTGAAGCTTCTTTTTTTGCGCCACCACAACATGAATCTTTTACATAGTCAGTTGGCGAATTATCAAATTTGGTTTTGCAACCTGCACTGCAGAAGTAATAGTCTTTCGACTCAAACTCACTGCTATGTTTGCTTTCTGCCGTGACATTCATGCCACATACGGGATCTTTCATTGATTCAACCTCCTTCATTGGTTGGGTTAGTCTCGGGGCTTTGTTGATTAAATGATGCTATCAGATGACAAATCATTTCTTTAGAAGGCCCTTTGTCGGGAAGTAATTGCCATTGTTCAATGGCAATTCTCATTTTTTCACGTAATGCTCTGCTGCGTTGATATTGTAATTCTGTTTTCTCTAAACGTTGCTGGATCAGATCTCTGACTAAAGGACATGCAGAATCTCCATGATCAGCTTGATGTAAAATTTGCTCAACATCCTTAACAGAAAAACCAAGTTGCCGAGCCGAAAGAATAAATTTCAAACGCTCTACCTCAACTTTCCCATATTGTTTATATCCATTTTCAACACTCTTTTCCGGGCTCAACAAACCCTCTCTAGTATAGAATCTAACCGTGTCTGGTGTGACTGATAATCTTTTTGCTAGTTCACCAACTCTCATAATTGACTCACCTCTTAATTATTTGCTTTCGTACAATTAGCGTCATGATGACGCATAGTAAGATAAGAAGTATGTAACCTCATCAACCGACACTTTACACCTGCGTGTAGCACACAGGTCAAGTAAGTTATGAATTTTTTTTAGTGACTGAATTATTGTTTTTTTGGTCGATAATCACGTGAAGACGAATGTGTGTGAACCACTTTCCAGTTGCCTTTTATTTTACGAAACAAAAATGTTTGATAACCACTTTTATCAAAAGTCCTGCCGCTTTTTTTGACCTTTCCTTTTACCCGGGTATTTGCAATGGCCCAAGCGAAATTATCTTCGAGGTGGATTTCGATTTTTGAAAAATCAAGTTTCAAATACTCAAGCGCATCTTTTTCCGGTTCTACATGATGCTTGATCAAACTCTCCAAACTGTCATTTTGACCACCAGATTCAATGTATCTAGCACCCTTAAAATCTAAAAAGTTTTTCCTGAAAGGTTTGCCATCTCCATTCTCCCAACCATATTTAATATCAGCGATAATTTGCTTTATGGCTAGATTATCATTTGGCGTTGCAAGTGAAAATGAAGAGAGTGAAAGTAAAATAATACTGATTAGAAATTTGAACATTGATTTCTTCCTTTTGGTTTGGTTAAAATGGTTTGGTTAAAATTATCTGCTCGCCTTAATGCTGCTTATGCATAAATTGATTTCCTCAGATAGTTATTGTTTAGTCTTAGCTGTGACATCTGAAAATGCGGGATTTCCAGGAAGCTCAGATATACCCACTCCTCCATAGTATAGGGTTTGCGTTAATTTAGCGAAATAACCTGAACGCCGATCAAAGAAAGTTGTCCAGAAAATAGCGGCACTGACTTCTCAGAGATTCTAATCGGTCATTTAACTTATTGTAATCCAGCTAAATTTAATAAGAGAAAAATGATGATGGCTTTATTTTGACCAGCATTTATACCCGTAATCATATTCGGTATGACGTTAGTTTTAGAATAATTCGTTCGAGGCGGTTAGAAAAAGAAACCCCGCTAGTTAGCGGGGCATGCCGGTCTAAACCGGTATTATCTTTACGATGAACAAATTGTTACATCATCTTTTGAATTAAACCCAGACTTAAATCCTCTTTTGCCTTGCGCCAACCGCCGAGCCATTTCTCTCTAACCTTAAGCATCTGATAAGGACAATCCTCAAAATGCTTCATTTTAATCCCTGCTTGATAGCCTAATTTTTCGGCTCTGTTTGAACGACTTCTCTTTTGTCTTTTCATTGGTATCCTCTTGTTGATTCACAACGTGCATGAAATGTTGTCAAGTATAGAGACAAACTATTTACCCAACTGTTCCCTGCTGTATTAATTAATAGTCTTTATTTTCCCATCTGTC
>CAZKUH010000543.1:0-2036 GCA_964555895.1 uncultured Enterobacterales bacterium | reverse complement strand
TCTTTCTTTCAAATGATGTTTCCGGGTGTATAGGTAAATACCAAAAGCACCGAGAACCAGAGCAATAAAAGGTCCGTACCAGATTACCATTGTCTTAGCATTCAAAGGCGGATCATAACTGATAAAATTACCGTATCTATCTTTTAAAAATTTAATAATCTGCGTATCGGTTTCACCCGCTCGTATTTTGCTATAGATGATTTTCTTAATATCCTTGGCAAGACTGGCAGTTGAATCAGCAATGTTAGAATTCTGACATTTAGGGCATCTGAGTACTTTTAACAATTCATTAAATTGTTTCTCTTTGGCTACATCTTTAAATGGATAGACATCAATGGAGGCAACAACCATGGAACTCATCAAGCCAGAAATTAATATAATGGTTAAGAGGCGACGTAAATTTCTCATTATTTTCCCGCTCCCTCAGATTCAGGGCTCAATTTTTTATTTTTGGGAGGAACTGTACCCAAGAGTAAGGGCTTTATCTTCTTTTCCCAAATAACTTCATTGATAATCCCCACGTGTCGGTAGACAATTCTATTATTTTTATCAATGACAAATGTTTCAGGGACCCCGTAAACACCCAAATCTATGCCTAATCGGCCATCATAATCCACAATTATAGCTTTATAGGGATTCCCCATTTTTTTTATGAAAGCCAGAGCATCCTCTCTTTCATCTTTATAATTGAGTCCATACATTTTGATATGCTCTTCATTCGATATTTTCAGCAGTAATGGATGTTCTCGAAAGCAGGCCGGGCACCAACTTGCCCAAATATTAAGTAGTGCCGGACCTTTAATATCTTTCTCAGTAATGGTCTGCTTCGGATGCAATAACATATTTTTGCTAAACTTGGGAAGTGCTTTCCCCACCATTTCAGATTGCAGTAAAGTAGGGTCTTTACCAATACCCGTATAAAGTAAAGCAATTAAGGCAATAAAAAGTGCCAAGGGTAAGCTGTACAATAAAAGTCTTCGTTTCTGTGCCATTATTTTATATCCTCAGATATTGCCGTTATAGAAGAACCTTCTGTGCTGATAATTTGTTCCTTCTTTCCTTTTGAAAAAATTCTATTCTTTATTTTTTTGCGATAACGTCGATCCGATAACGCTAACGCGCCACCAAACATCATTAAAAGCCCACCCAACCAGATAAACCGAACAAAGGGTTTTATATAAATCCTGATAGCCCAGTCCTTACTTCCTTTTAATTGTTCGCCCATTGCAATATAAATATCACGTGCTAGCGAAGGCGCAATGGCTGCTTCTGTCATCAGCTGACCGGATGCATAATATTGTCTTTTCTCCGGTTTAAGCAAAGCCACAAATTCTCCATTTTTGGTTACTTCAAACACGCCACCAGTCCCTTTATAGTTTGCCCCCCGAATCGATTCAGTACGCTCAAATTTAAAAGTATAGCCAGCAACCGCCAACGATTGGCCGGGGCCTAGGCGAACATTTTTCTCTTTACTTAAAAAGGAAGTAAATACCACACCTATAATGATTACGGCGATACCTATATGTGCCGTGTACATACCATAAGCACTGGCAGAAAGTTTTTTGAAATTAAAGCCTGATTTTCCTTTGGCTTTTCGCAAAAGATCCTGAAGGCTCAAGCCAATCACCCAGACAATGAGAAACGTTCCCAATGCCATCTTGAATTGCTGTAACGCGGGCTTGTCCGACTGAAAATAAATTAAACTCAAACCCAGCAGCAAAGAAACCACAAAAGCCATTCGGGTGTTTTTTACCAGTGTGCCAAAGTCATAGGATTTCCAGTTAACGATAGGCCCCAACGCCATCAAAAAGATCAAGGGTGTCATTAAAATATTAAAAATAAAACATTAAAAATTTTAATTCCCAGCCGTTTTTTTTGGGAGTGGATTGAAGAACACTATAATTCTTTAATTCATTCTACAATTAAAAATATTATGGGACCTAATGCTAACCTAACATATGTTCTTCCTGAAAAGGATAGTTTTTTAGATGATTTTCCTTCAGAAATAGAAATACCAAAAATAAAAAAAGAAGATA
>CAZKUH010000542.1:0-2040 GCA_964555895.1 uncultured Enterobacterales bacterium | reverse complement strand
AAACCGGGACATATATTGGGTTGAGTATTGCACTTGTCGGCGCCTTACTGGCAATGTTTGCTACCCTCTACGAAAATTTCTGGTTATTTATCCTGGCTGCATTTTTATTGGGTAATAGTATGGCCTTTGTGCAACAACTCCGTTTTGCCGCGATGGAAAGTGCCCGAAACGTCACTGATATCCCGAATATTATCTCCTTCCTGATGATTGCTGGAATATTTTCAGCCTTTATTGGCCCGGAAGTTGCCCTGCTTGCTAAAGACTGGATCGCATCTCCCCATGGTTATGCCGGTTCTTTTTTAGCACTGTCCATATTAATTATTGCTGCCATGTTAATCTTTTCAGCCTTCAAAAACCCGCAAGCCGTAGCCATAACCCAAACCCACAAAATAAGACCTTTAAAAGAAATTATTTCACAACCCACATTCATCATAGCAGCATTATCTGCTGCGGTGGGTTATGCCATTATGAGCCTGGTAATGACCGCAACACCTTTGAGTATGCATGAAATGAACGGCATGAGTTTGCAAAACACCAAATGGGTGATACAAAGCCATATCGCCGCCATGTATATCCCGTCTTTTTTTGTGGGTTTTCTCATTAACCGTTTTGGATTGAAAGTATTAATGATCTCAGGCACTATCATTTATGCCATCATGGTGCTAATCGCGCTCTCTGGACAGCAGGTTATGTATTACTGGTTAGGCATGGTATTACTGGGAATCGGCTGGAATTTTCTCTTCACCAGTGGTACTGTTTTACTACCCAAAACATACAACCCGGCTGAAAGGTTTAAAGCACAGGCGGTTAATGATTTTTTTATCTTCGGCGTGCAGGCTGTATCGTCACTATCTGCCGGTTGGATAATCTTTAATTATGGCTGGAATGTCATATTCTATTCCGTGCTGCCGGCATTAATACTCATGATATTGGCTATTAGTTGGTTGTACCGTCCCTTACCTCATTCACCACAAGGAATTGAATAATGTCTGCAAAAAAAATATATTTATTTTTAATCACCACGTTATTAATATTAACCGCTTCTGCTGTTTTCGCAAAAAATTGGACCAGTGCCATCGCGCCTGACTTTAAACTACAGGATCAAAATAACCAATGGCATACCTTAAAAGAATATCGTGGAAACTGGGCCGTTGTTTATTTTTACCCCAAAGACGATACGCCGGGTTGTACAGCTGAGGCAAAAAATTTCCGTGATACGCAAAAAGAATTTAAAAATTTGAAAATTCAAGTACTGGGCATCAGCCTCGATTCCATCGCCTCCCATAAAACTTTTGCCGAGGCCAATAATCTTAACTTCCCGATCTTGGCCGATGCCAATAAAAAGGTCAGTAAAGCTTATGATGTATTGGTTGATTTTGGCCCAATCGAATACGCTAAAAGACAAACTTTTATCATTGACCCCGATGGCGTTATCGTCAAACACTATGCCACTGTTAAAGCGGATGCACATGCCAGTCAGATATTAAAAGATCTGCCACAACTAATGAAAAATTATGCCCAATAATGAAATTGGATATTTTTTTTTAATGTATTACAATGCAACATCTTTTACCCTAACGAGATATTATTATGAGTGTAGCAACAGCCAGACACATCCTGGTCGATAGTGAAGAGCAATGTGCTCAATTAAAAACCGAAATAAAAAATGGTGCGGATTTTGCTGAAATAGCGCAACAACATTCAAGTTGCCCTTCCGGTAAAAGTGGTGGTGACCTTGGTGAATTTAGCCCAGGTATGATGGTAAAAGAATTTGATGATGTGGTCTTTAGTGCTGAGTTAAATACGGTTCAAGGACCGGTAAAAACCCAATTTGGTTATCATTTACTCGAAGTTACTTCACGTTCATAAACCAACTTCGACACCTTGAAACTAAAGTATATACCCGTAATCATTCATAGGTAGGTACTTAAGGGAAAATACCACACAAAAAGGCGTTGTCATATAAAGGAGCAAGCTTTAACAGGCATTCCGACCGAAGTGGAGGAAACTTCCAGTTGTAACAGTGCTACCGGAGCAAGA